>BNWE01000049.1 GCA_025998595.1 Alphaproteobacteria bacterium
GTAAAATTTTCTTCATATATCTCTCATCTTTTATTGCACAAAACTAGATCGCTCTATATATCATAAGGGCAATCTATGATTTTTGCAAGTCCTATTGAAAAATAAAGTATATAGAACTAATTTTCCATAATTACGGGGAGTTCTGTTGCCCGGCTCCCCTGACCGCGAAGTGTCCTCTACTGCTTAGGCTGCGAGAGCCGCTGCGGCGAAGGAATTGTCGTTCGCCAATGCAAAATTGTCATTGGCTGCGACTAACACTCCAAGACTACCTTTTTTAGTAGCATTTATGTTATTCAGTTCTATAACGTAAACCATCACGAGTAAAAATCGAGTTTTTCAATGCGTGTCGAATCTATTCACCCCCATAAAAAGCTCTGGTGGAGGTGCCGGGCTCTGCCCCCGGGTCCACGTCACCTATTTGTCACGACGTTTATTACTATAGTCATCACATAGATAACGACTATCATTATACACGAATTTCTTAATAAAACAACAAAAAAATTGCGATTTTGAGCTTTTTTCTAGGATTTTTGGATTCATCGGCATATATTATTGGAATTTCAGCAAAATAAAAACAGAAGAATTTTTAGATAGTTGATAAGCAACATCATGGAAATCAATAATCAACTATGGTACTTTCAACAGTAGTAGCTGGTTTCACAAGGATTCTAGTGGATTTTATAATATGGAGAGAGGATAATGCGTTTTTCCGGAAGAGCCAATGATGAATTAAGAAAAATAGAAGTCATTCCTGACTATTTAAATCATGCCGAGGGAAGTTGTCTCATATCGTTCGGACACACTAAGGTACTGTGTGCGGTAACTCTCGAGGATAAGGTGCCTCCTTTTCTAAAGGGATCCGGCAAAGGTTGGATCTCGGCGGAATATGCGCTGCTACCTCGTTCCACCGGTGTACGCACCGATCGGGAATCCGTAAGAGGCAAGCAATACGGAAGAACCCACGAAATACAAAGATTGATCGGTCGATCTCTGCGAGCATCCGTTGATCTGGATTTGCTCGGAGAACGGCAGATAAGAGTCGACTGCGACGTAATTCAGGCTGACGGCGGCACAAGAACTGCTTCCGTATGCGGCGCGTGTATCGCTCTCGGATTGGCCATAAAAAAGATGAAATTCAGAAGGAATCCGTTCAAGCATCTCATCGCTGGAGTTTCCAGTGGCATAGTTGGTGGAAATGTAATTTTGGATCTCGATTTCATGGAAGATTCAAATGCTGAAGTGGATGCAAATTTCGTTATGCTGGAAACCGGAGAGCTCGTAGAAGTGCAGGCGACAGGAGAGAAAGGTACCTTCAGCGATAAACAACTGATGGATATGCTGGCATGCGCGAGAAAAGGAATTGCTTCAATTATCGACGTCCAGAAGGAAATTCTATTGTAAGTAGCCAGAGCCGAACTGGCGGAGTCTGCTTCGCTACTGGTTGCATTGTATGCGAAATGCGCTTGTTTTACGTTTCAGAATATAGCAAGGCAGTAAATGCACGTAATGCAACGAAAAAATAAAATTATAATTTAATAAAATATTGATGTGTTTTCGCAATAATAGACCTATTGTATATAATTAAACTGTCATTAAAATTCTGTAAAGAGATTAGATCTGTTGCAAAACCGAATATGCTCGAATGTCTTTTTTAAAATATTTTCAAAAAGGGCTTGCAAAAAACGTCTTTTTCACATATATAATGTGTATATTGTTTAGATTGATATAGCAAAAGCGGAGAAAAGTATGAAGAAAATTTTATTAGCTGGTTTATCGGCATTTTTGATAGATAACGATTGTTGTGCATTCAATGAAGCTCATCGTCGCGCGCAGCCTCATGTGGCAGTTGCAGCGTTACAGCCTAAGGCAGTGTTAAAAAAGAAGCGTAGGGCTGAGCAGGAAAAGAAACGTCTGGCGGAGCGTCTAGCTGAGCGCAGAAAGAAGCGTCAGGAAGAGCGCAAGGCAGAGCTGAAAAAAAAACGCATAGAAGAAGAAGGTAGGCGTCTGGCGGCGTACAAGGCAGAGCTGGAGAAGAAGTGTCTGGAAGAGCGGAAAAAGAAACGCATAGCTGAACGCAAAGCTGAGTTGGAAAAGAAGCGCAAAGCTGAGCGTAAGGCAAATGCCGTAAAGGTTGCTGCTGTCTCCAAGTCTCCAGTAGCGAAACCGGCTGCACAAACAACCGCGGCAAGACTTGCCGCGCAAGCGGCATTGAAGCGTCAGGCCGCAGCACTTGCAAAAGCTGCCCCTAAGGCAAAGCCACCACGTGTAATTCTTGAGCCAGCCAGACCAAAGTCTGCGCCAACGATCGGTTCTAGAGCGCAATCGCCAACACCTATTGCAGGGAAAAGGTCATCTTCGGCACCGACAATGCAATACATGGAGATAGAAGATTCCGCCAAAGGCACAACAGAGGAGGGAACCGTATTAAGGGGTATAGTCACTTCTGGAGCGAGTCTTTCCTGCGGATTTAGAGCAATGGAGACAAATTTGACAACGCTTTATGCGCAGAATGAAAAAGGCGACGATCTTTGTAGGAAAAGAGCAATTGCGTTATTGCGCAACAATCTCGATAAGCCTGAGGTAAAGCAACTTATTCTTCCTGAGATATTTACTTTTATCCAAGATCATGAGGATGAAAAACCTGGTAATCAAGGTGACTTTGATGGTTTTATGCGGGATGCTGAGAGAACGCTTGGTGGTTCTATTTACTCGCTTAAAGATATATATTCAGGTCTACGAGCGTATGCGAATGAGAATAGAGAGGCCATGAATGAATTTTGTAAACAGATACCTCAAGGTGTATTTGAAGCCTATATAAATAATACAATCGCTCGCCGTAATGTAATGCTTCAGATTCCTGAGGAGACAGGAGTGTTTGATGCCTTAGCCTATCTCCGGAACGTAAATCTGCGCATCGTCAGAAGGCATGCAGGGCACCTCTATGCCAATGGTGACAATAACTTCGGGAATGCTGGTAGTCTTTTGCATGACTATAGACATCCTAATCCCAATGGAATAACCGCAGCAAAACCAAGTGGGGATACTGTTTTCATAATGTATGAAGGTAACAATATGAGTGGGCATTTCAGCAGAGCCAAAGTAGTTGGACAATAGCCACTTCTAAAACTCATTTTACAAACACCAAAAGCCGATGTAAAAGTCGGCTTTTTGGTTTTGCAGCGCTGTGCATACTCCTTCTCGGTAAGGACAAAGACTTTTTTCCTGGATTTCTACGGCTCTTCAAGCCTCTGAATGAGTTGTTGCACCATGCGCGTTTTATGATTAATGCGTGTGCGGTACGCATCGACGTCGGGTCCAGGGCTCCAAAAGAAGCGCTTACGACGACGCTGAATCTCTAGAAATAGCCCTGAGTCATTAGCATTAACAATAGTATTAACAATTTATTTTAAGCAAAATTAGTGTTAATGTTGCAATGGGTAAAGTGGTGAGCGATTTGCATAATTTCATTCAGTGGCATGAGGGGATGTTGTTATCTCCGCAGCATTTTCAGCAGTCGGACAGGTATCTTCAGCATTTGTTTAGTGTGTTCGGGCTGTCCTGCAATACGTTCTGCTATGGGGTGCACGAGCTTTCGGTTGATACGTCGGCGCTGTCTTCCGGTGTGATTCGGGTTATGAAGGCGAGGGGTGTCTTTCAGGACGGCTATTCCTTCGATTACGATGCCATGTACGATCATCCGCTGCACAAGAATCTCATCGACTATTTCACAACTCATATGGCTTCGGTGAGGGTGCATCTGGCCATTCCCGCGAGAAAAGAAGGGAAAAGCGAGTTAATCGGGGATATGGCGCGCTACTATGCACATGAGGAGATCAACGTAAATGATGAGAATGGCGGCGATAATCACATTAATATCCCGGTGCTCAAACCCAAGATGCGTCTGCTGACGGACGATGAAGTGGATGCTCGCTACTCAAGCTTTCCGATTCTTGAAGTGGAAAAGGCCGTGGATGGTGGAATCGCCGCTACGAATTTCATTCCGCCGTACATTACGGTGGACGAGCATTCCAAGGTGTCCGAGATGTGTCGCGAAGTCGCGCGGCTCATTCGTAGCAAGGTGTCCTACTTCGCCGATAGAAAAGATAATCATTCCAAAAGCAATACGGATGAATCGTTGTCGTGTCTGCGGTTGCTAATACAGGCCGCTCTGCCGCTGGAGGCCATCATAAAAATCAATGGAATACAGCCGTTTGAGATATACAAGTGCCTTCTGAATTCCGTATCCAATATTATTGCGGTAAATCCCGCACAGCTGATACCGACACTGCCGAAATACGATCACAACGACATATTCGGAACGTTCAATGCCATGGCGGAGTACGCGAGAGGTATTCTGGAAGGTATGAAGCAGAAATACGATATCATTCATTTTGCTAAAGAAGATCACTTCTTCAAATTGCAGATGAAAAAAGAATGGCTGGAGAGGGACGAAATCGCCATAGGAATTCAAAAGTCGTTTTCGTCGACAGAGAACGATATTCTAAATTGGATATCCGGAGTGCAGATCGCCAGTGAATCCATGCTCCACGTGATAAAAGACAGAAGAATCCTGGGGGCGGAGCGCAGCATAATGGAGCGTGGGGCGTATATTACTCAGCCAACCGGCATGATCATTCTGGCAGTGAAAACCCAAAACGCCTACATAAAAGCTTCGGAAAAATTGTGTCTGGTAAATGCGTCTCAGTCCATTCCGCCGGAGGAGGTGATTCTCTATGCAGAATGCTAGTACAAATACGCTGGATCTCATAGAAATGTTTGATGAATTTTGTCTGGAGGTGTTCGAGAATAGGAAACTCATAGACGAGAAAAGAGATGCGTTCGATTTCAGACAAATGCATAACATGATGTGTAATAACCTTAAGAAAGCGCTGGAATATGATAAAAACCTATCTTTTCATAAGGAAATAAGGGAAGTTGCCTACATAATGGCGGCTTTTGGAGACGAGATCTTCTTAAATATGGAATGGATCGGTAAGAAGTTCTGGGAAGAACATATGCTGGAGCAGATATTTTTCGGAACCCAAATTGCCGGAGAAGCTATATTCGCCAGAATCGAAGATCTGATCGTTGCAAAACATACACTTTTTCTGGAAAAAGCTGAAATATATATCGAGCTACTTCTGCTGGGATTTAAGGGAAGATACCGGGCAATGGAGAATGAACATGAGCAACTCGATATCTATCGCCAAAAGCTGTTTACTTCGATTTCCAAACACGATATAGCTCTGCTGGGTCATGGCGGACACATGTTCAAGAAGCAATACTCCTACACAATTCCAACGATTCATCGGAAATTGATGCCGGACGCCGCCATAATAACCTACATTTCCTCGTTTTTTGTGTTTATGTTTTTGGTAATTAGTACCGTCGTTTGGATGTTTGAAACAAGAGATTTGGATATGTTGTTACGGGATATTGCCAAAGTTGCCGTTGGAGACAACTGATGAGTGCTGCCGGAAATGCAGAACCTGCTGGAGACCTAAACGCCATCAAAGCTGCGGCTGACACTACCGTTAAGGAGCTTCAAGGAGTCGCTGACACTGCCGTTAAGGGGGGAATGGACGCAATACAGGGCGGTGCGGATGCAATTCAAGGTAAGCTTGATGCTCTGATGGGCAATTTACATTCCGTTCCCAAGGGCGTGATTTCCGCTATTACTGTAGGCATGATAATCGTTGCAATTTTTCTGGTTATAGTTTTTTTTGCACTGTGCATTTTCTACATAAACTCGAAACCGGCGCCGGTGATACCGAAGAAAAAAAAAGAAGACATGAAGAAAGTCGACGTTTCCAAGGAAAAAGAAAGAGTACGGCACGAGGATATACCGGTTATCTCCGGAAGAGTGGGGGAGATACTGACCCTAAACGGACTCCTGAAAGCGGGGCCGGTAACGAAAATGTTCTTTCAGATTATGGAAGTCATCAAAAACAGCACATATGATTTACGCTGGAGATATAAACTTCCGTTTTTCATGTTGGTCGGTCCGGAAGATAGTGGAAAGAGTACAATGGTTAATAGCATGACTCTTGAGCATCTAACGGCAGATGGCTCTTCCATAGATCCGCTCTGGAACTTATATAAGCAGGGGGCTATTTTCGAATTTCCAAGGATGGAAACGTTCGAGGATAAAAACAAATTCTGGTCGTTTATTAGTGAGTTGTTTCTGTTTATTCGTCCGAGACGTCCTCTGGATGGACTCATTGTGACATTGCCAGCTGATATGCTGATCTCCTCCGTTGTTAATATTGAAAAACACGCCCAAGAAATGTTCGATAGAATATTTGCGTTTCAGCGGGATGTGAATCTGCGTCTTCCAATATATTTGATCATCACAAAGTCAGATTTAATTCCGGGATTTACGGAATTTGCAAGTTTTGTGGAGGAAGAAGTAAAGCAGCAGATTTTCGGCTGGTCCAATCCATATTCCGTAGGAAACGCATTCTCCACTTCTTGGGTGCACGAAATTTTCGATACAATTAATGAAGGCATAAGAATCGAGACTTTGAGTTTTTCCAAGAAAAAGATACTTCATAAAGATATCGAGATGGCGATTCTTTTTGGAGCTGAATTCGATAGATTAAGGAAGCCGTTGACGCTGTATCTAAACACAATGTTTCAATCGCATAATCCCATGGACGGATTGCTGCTGAGAGGGGTGTATTTCGTGGGAAAGCGGCAGGAAGTAATTACCGTAGACAATGATCTGTTGCAGCCAATGGCTCTGAGTCCACAGTCGCTGAATAACATCAATTACGGCGTCGGCGGTTCCTATAACGACGAGGTTTATTTCGTGCAGGATCTATTCAGTGAAAAGATCTTCATGGAATCCAACATAGCGAATCCCATAAAAATGGACACTGTGGATCTAAACAGCACTGCTATGCGCAACAAAATGATTTTTGCTTCGAGCGCCATAGTGCTTTCGTTGGGATGGTTCTATGGAAACCACAAGATAAAGATAAAACTCGCCGGATGTTATCGTTCGCTGACTTCCGTAAAGTCCATGATGGTTAAAATCAAGTTTTTGGAAAAGCATGTCCATGGCTCCGGAGATCAATTTGCCATAAATCAGCAAATATCCCATTTACTGCAAAATATTCCGGTCGTAAATAAATGGGATGTGGTATCGATATTTGTTCCACAGTCATGGTTCTCTGGTATACACGCGGAAATTATGGATACGTTTGGATTGGTGTTTGATTCCGTTGTGGTAAAAGCCATGTACATCGATCTCAACATAAATGCCAAGGAAATTGCGACAAAGCCACAAATCGAGCATTTGGGGGACACTAAAGATATATTTGCCATAAATTCGTTTGGTAGCTTTACGGCACTTTTGGAGTTCTCTAAAAAAGTGGAGACTCTGAAAAAAATAAGCTCGGAATATAACGATATACGACAGCTGGAAGACAGAAGAAGCGTAATAGACATAACGAGCACCATATTTAACGATAAGTTTGATATAGCTGATGAAGTCAAGACACGTCCTCCAAACAAGAAACTCATGCCGCCGAAGTTTCGTTTGGATGCATTTCGGGCGCCCATCGAAAATAATCTAAAGGCTTTATATTCGTTGTTTTTGGATGAGGTTTTTAGCGACACCATCGATAAAATATTCCGAACCGTTGCCAATGACATAGAACGATTGACGTCCATTTCCAAAAACGCGGCTGTGAATTTTGCCACGCGCGATTTGGCCAAGCTTTATCAGAAGACGGAGCTGATCTGCGATATCCTCCGGAACAAAAATTTTCTATGGATATCGGCGGAGAAATTTTCCCCCACACAAAAATATGTGGAAATGATGAATTCGTTTGGAGCCTCTGGAGTTATCAGCAGAAATTGCATGGAAAGTCTGACGAAAGCGGCAGAAGTCGGATTCAGTAAGTTCAAAGATAATATGAGGGAATACAAAACTAATCTCACGGACAAACTATTGTCAGACGCACTAGATGCGCCATCGTCCGGTCTTCAAAATTTGCAAAAAGAACTGAATATCATGCTGGCGTTACCGTTCATATGCGTTGTGCCGCCGTCTACTTTCGTAACAGAAGTTATGGAAGATAAAATGCTAATTTGGGATCTCAAGAAACTAAAAGAACTATCTGATCTTATGGATAAATATTATGAATTTATAGGTACCATGCCGGCTGAGCTGCGCCCACAGTATTTTGATATGTACAAGACAATAGCGCGGAAGTGCTTCTTTCCCACTGTACAGTCCATTGTGGGAAGTGCCGAGCTCATGGACGATATGCCACTGGGGAAATCAAGGGGGCAGTTGGAAGATGCATACAAACGTCAGTCGGACAACGTTAAAAGTGCTACGGCCATGATATCGAAAATCATAAAATTTCTAGACGAAATATTTCAGGAAGATAGCATAGAGGACTTTGGATTTCTCAACATGATAATTTCCCACTACACAATTCTTCTGGAGAAAATAGACGCTCTCTTCAATCTCGAAACTCCATATTCTTCCGGAGACGCCTTGTTTGACGGCTGGACCGGAGATGCCAATCCGAGATACCTAAACATAAGTGAAGAGGATGCGCTGAAAAAGTATCTGTCTTCCCAATTTGCAAGAATAAAATTTTTAGCGAAGGATCTGGCGCTGCCGATAGTTGAACTGCTGTCCATGCCATATGTTTCCGAGAAAGTAAAGCGCAAGGATCTAATCGATAAATGGAACGAAATAATAACCAGCACCAATGATTACGAACTGCAGAAACCAGGCAACTCCATCGCGGCTCTGGAGGAGTTTTTATCCGATACCCTCAAGAAAGTTTCGCTGGAATCCTTTGATCAGCAGGGCGAAATAAAGGGATTCTCGGAAACCGGCGGCGATTTCTTCATAAAAAAACGTTCCAATGTCGCGAAGGCTCTTTTGTCCAGAGCTGACGTCGTGCAATACGAAAAAGCTTCCGTTGCTTATCAAAAAATAGCAAATAAATTTAATGCGGTGCTGGCCAATAAGTTCCCATTTGGCGATTCCAAAGAGGATGCTTCCTTTACCGATGTGGAAGACTTCGTGAATCTATACGAAAAGC
>BNWE01000050.1 GCA_025998595.1 Alphaproteobacteria bacterium
TGTAAAAAACGTAGCAATCAATCGTTTTTTGCTACTTTTTTGTGCATTTTTATGACGCGCAAGCTCGTCGAACAAGCCTCCCAAACATTAACTAAACATATCTCTAAAATTTTATGAAACGCCCGTGTCAATAAATAGGTCTTTCGCATCCGGACACAGTCGAAAAAACTCTTCCACCGACCGAATCTGGCGCTTCGGCAATGTTATGGTCCTGCCCAAGGCCTTCTCTAGTCACGGCCGTTTCATAAAATTTTAAATAATTCTTTTTGTTGATATTTCAAGCAATTCACTTGATCTATCATAGGACTCAAAGTGCATTAAATCGTAAAAAACATAGCGCTTGATCTTTTTTTCTGCCACTTTTTTGTGCATTTTTATGTCATGCGAGCCCACAGCATGAGACACCAAAGCTTAAAATTGCTCAAATCTCAACTAGATGTATATCTAAAATTTTATGAAACGACCGTGTTCTCTAGTAGAGGAAGAAACTTCTGAGTCCATGCAAAACAGGCGCTTCTAACTGCTCCGAATACAAAGCCAGCCACGTCAAATGTCGGATATGCTTTCATATAGAATAGTATAACCATGTTCACATTTAAATTTTTGCGCCCTGCAGCATCTCAAACTCCATTGTCAAAAAGTGGCAAAAACCTATTAATGAACATGGTTTATGTACAACAATTTGTGGGATGCCTCTGGTAAAAGTCCCTTAAGACCTCCTCCTACCGCTCTCTGACGTTCTTTCGACTCTAAGCTTTCTTTCCATACTTGCTCAAATGTCGGCAATAACACTTCAAATTCCTCTCTGCTCAGACCTGTTAGAGACTTCATTAGGCGATCATGCTTCAATACCATTTCAAAACTTAACATCTCGTCAACCTCTACGCAAAATAATATCTACTTTAACTCTTTTTTGGTTGTTCATGAACAGGGTTAATGTCTATGTCGAGAGAGTGTGGCGCACAATTAAGCAGGAAAACGTATTTTTGATGGATTTTCAAACAGTTAAGGAGGCTAAGGAGGGAATCGGGAAATTTATAGATTTTTATAATTTTAAAAGATTACATCAAAATTTGGATTACAAAACCACAAATGATGTGTATAATGGTGGTTGTAGAGTCTGTGGCTTTGTTTATGCAGAACTTACTGAACTCGGAGCTCTAAAACTCCCGCCAGTGGTCTAAAAAATGGGGAGCATATTACTCCATACATTGCTTGTCTTTCAAGATATAATGAATTTCGCGCATATCGTATTCTGCATATGGAAAGAACATTCGGCAGACAACGTGTGTCTGTTTCTAATTTTTATCTGCCAATTTCGTGTAATAGCAATACCTGTTGACGCAGAAAATGTATAGAGGCAGCTTCAGCAAGAGAAAATACGTGTACAGCAAGCACCTCAACCATGGTTTTCCATTCCGATTGTTTCCTTCATGAATAGAGACAAGACAAAAGCCACTACGAAGCAAATTGGAAGCGTCAGTATGGCTTTTTGGTAGCAGGAGATATCATATACGTGAATGCAGCTTTCGGATATGGTTCCAGTCCAGAAGAAGTCCAGTAGAACTCCCAATATAGGCTGGAACACCGCTCCAGCCAACATAACCAATCCATTGGCAAATGCGATGGCGGTGCCGGCATTTTTGGGAGACTCGCTATTTTTAGCACAGGTGAAAACCATAACTTCGGCTGCCGTCAATATTCCCAGCAAAAATACCACCACAAATGATAGATACACGTTTTCGGCATATATCATTGGAATGAATAGTAAAGCAACGCTAATTATGGAGAATCGTATAGTTTTTACGTATCCATTTACTTTCTTAGCAATCAAAGCCATTGATACACCACCAATGGCGAATCCTATAAAAAGAATGGAAGATGCAAAAGATGCAGTTTCGTTATTCACATTGAACTTTGTCATAAAAAACGGAATGGCCCACAGTTCCGAAAAAACGGAAATGGGAAGATACATAAATCCTCCGACCATGCCCGCCAATATAATCTGCTTATTTTTTATGACCTGCTTAAATATCGATATAAAAGATTTTTGAATGTTTTTATTTTCTGCGATTTTTATGACTTTCGGAATGAACAGAAAAACCAACACTGCTATTATCGCTCCTATCGCGCCCAACAGGAATATGGTCTGTCTCCATCCAATAAGATTGACTGATTTTGCTACTGGAAATCCACCGCAGAGAGCTCCGATTGTTCCCATCAAGTTGGTTATGCCGGAAAGTAAGGCGAAATGCTTAATGGGAAACACAGTAGACGCAATCTGTAGACTTGAGATAAATGCACAGGCCGCCCCTGCCCCAACCAGACAACGTCCCAACTGTGCAACGTATATTTGATCCGTTAGGGCGAACAGAATCGATCCAATAATTGATAATATAGCCGACGACCCTATCAGATTTCTTGGCCCAAGCTTGTCGAGAATTAGTCCGCATGGAAGCTGCAAAAGCGTGTATGAATAGTAGAAAAACGAAATTATAACTCCCAACATACCAGTTGTTATTCCATAATGTGCCATGAGATCGTTGGTCATTACGCTGGGAGAAACCCGTAAGATCACTTCATACAAATAAAATATATTCGCGATTCCCCAGATAACCCAAGGGTTAGTAACTTTTTCCACTTTACGACTCATAACTCTTCTCCAACTCAAACGTGACGACGATTGCATAACACGCGTTTCATTATCACAGGCGCCAACATCATGTTGGTTCAACCAATAACGAAGCAGAAAACACCTGTGGTGAACCTCCTAGATCACTACCTCCCACGCGAGCAAACTGATGAATCACGTGTGTAGGGTGAATGCCGTCTATATCGGACATTTTTCTAGTCATGTTATTCAGCAGCGATTCGATTTTTTCTTCGTCAGATAACGCATGATCCATGCGGTTGCAGAACTCTTCCGTTATTCCTGTCATGACCATTACGGAGCTTATGCTAGAATTATTGGCGCCGGCTATGTCTGTCCAGGGCGTATCGCCAACCATCGCGATTCTATCATCTGGATTTGAAAATTGTTTTGCATATTCGAATATTCCTGTATAGGGTTTTCCGAAGTACGCAACTTTTCCTCCGAGTTTTTCATAATGCTTTCCTATGCATCCCTGCATGATGATTGGCACCTTTGCGGTATCATTTTGTACGGATCCATGAGCAAAGATATCTGGATTTGCCACAACCAATACCTTGTTTTTTTCGAGGCAGGAATCCAGCGCGACGGCAAATTCGGAAAATGTTTTTCTACCGAAGCTATCCTTCAGATTGTGCCAGTCTCTGTCAACAACGTCACAGATATCAACCAATTCATCTCCGTCAAAAACGTCGTCTATTCTTACGCTACCATACGATGACCTGGGAACTCCCACATAAACAAAGTCGGCATCTGCGCAGTCATCAACTTTTACGATGTGAGCTCCATCAAATAAACTGCTGTTTACCAAAAACAAGCCTTTTACTTTGTTTCCATTAGATCCGATTAGATTGGAAAATTCCCTTGGTTTGTTTAGTACAAGATGGTGGACATACTCTCCAGACGTCACCATTTCATCATAATGGACGCCCTCAAACATGCCTCGCTGCGAATATCCGAGTTTGACATCAAACGCCACCTGAGTAGTGTTCGATAGAATAACGACTTTCTTTTTCAGACTTTTCAGTTTTTGCATTGTGCTGAGTGTGCCATCATAAATGTTGACACCGTCGTATAAAACTCCGTATATATCAACAAAAAATGTATCATACAAATCTGCAAGATCTAAAATATCGTTTCTAATGTCCATAACACCACTCCACTAAGCTCTAACTGGAAGACAATTTCTTGTATTTTATCCTATGAGGAACTAACTCGCTAATGCCGAGTCTGCGTTTTTTATCCTCCTCGTAGGATGTGAAATCGCCCTGAAACCATTCTACTTTACTTTCGCCTTCAAATGACAGTGTATGCGTGCAAATTCTGTCCAAAAACCAGCGGTCGTGACTTATGACTACGGCGCATCCGGCGAAATCCAGCAGCGCATCTTCCAGACTTCTCAGCGTATCCACGTCCAGATCGTTGGTGGGCTCGTCCAGCAATATCACGTTGGCGCCCGACTTCAAGATCTTCGCCAGATGCACTCTGTTGCGCTCACCTCCGGACAGCTGGTTGATGTACTTCTGCTGATCTGTTCCCTTAAATCCGAAATTGGAAACATACGCTCGACTCGGCATTTTTCGATTGCCCAACTCAATTTCATCAAGGGAGTCGGATATTTCTTCCCAAACTGTTTTTTTACTGTCCAAAGAATCTCGACTCTGATCGACGTAGGCCATTTTTACGGTCTCACCTATTTTTATGGAGCCGGAAGTCGGTGTTTCTTTTCCGACTAATAGCTTGAAGAGTGTACTTTTTCCCGCTCCATTGGCACCTATGACGCCGACAATAGCACCTGGCGGAAGTTCAAATGATAATTTTTCAAACAGAACCTTATCCTCAAAAGATTTGCCGAGAGAATTTGCGTTTATAACGAGATCTCCAAGACGCGGTCCAGACGGAATATACAGAGCTGCCGTGTTGTAAGTTCTGGAATTTTCCTCCGCCAGCATCTGCTCGTAGCTATTGATTCTCGCTTTGCTTTTGGCATGACGCGCCTTGGGAGATTGGCGAATCCACTCCAGCTCGCGTGCAAGAAAACGCTGCCTATCGGTTTCTTTCTTATCCAACTGCTCGTTACGCTTCTGTCTTTCCTCCAGCCACGCCGAATAATTTCCCTCGAACGGATACGTATTGCCGCGATCAAGTTCCAGTATCCATCCAACAACGTTATCCAGAAAGTATCTGTCGTGAGTTACTAAAACAACCGCACCTTTGTACTCCTGAAGATATTTTTCGAGCCAGGCGATGGATTCCGCATCCAAATGGTTGGTCGGCTCGTCCAGCAGCAGAAGGTCTGGCTTCTGCAGAAGCAATTTACAGAGAGCGACTCTTCTCTTTTCGCCTCCGGACAGAGTTTCCACACGCGCATCTCCACTGGGACAGCGTAGCGCATCCATGGCTATTTCTATCGTTCTGTTTAGATCCCAGAGATTGAGGGCGTCTATTTTGTCCTGAAGCTCAGCCTGCTTTGCAATGAGATCGTTCATCTCGTCGTCGGACGTTATCTCGGCAAATTTAGCAGAAACCGCGTCGAATTCGTCCAGTATGGCCTTCTGATCCGCCAGTGCTGAGACTATATTCTCGTACACACTCAGATTATCGTCCAATCCAGGCTCCTGGGGTAGATATCCAACAGATGCTCCCTTGGCCAACCAGGCCTCTCCGTTGAAGTCAGTATCTATGCCGGCCATTATTTTCATCAGAGTGGATTTTCCAGCTCCGTTATTTCCTATAATTCCAATCTTTGCATCTGGAAAGAAGGAGAGATACGTTTCCTTCAAAACCTGCTTGCCTCCGGGATATGCCTTGGAAGCGCCTTTCATCACATATATATATTGGTACGAAGCCATAAAATTCCCTATACAAAAAAACCTAAACTTACAATTACAATCTATGAAATCTTCTTTATTTTTGCTTTTCTCAATTCGTCGATGTTCTTACATCCGGTACATAGCATTGCCGTCTTTAGCTCAAGAATCAGAGACTCGACAAATATCTCGCATTCAGAACGAGATATCATGGCTCTTTTCAGGAATTCCGAAGCATTGCCGCAAAAATCTGCCCCCAAAGCTATGGATTTGGCCATGTCAACGCCGGTTTTCACTCCGCCACTGGCGATGATTTTTACATCTTCGACGTTATCCGCTATTTCCCTTATGCATTCGGCAGTAGGATTCCCCCATCCGATGAAGGCTTTGGACGCGCTATGCACCACAACATCCTTCGATCTTTTTTTCTCGATTTCAGACCAGGAAATGGAACCAGCCCCCGCCACATCGATAGCATATACGCCGACGTCTGCCAATCTCTTGGCAACGGCTTTGGATATGCCATAGCCAACTTCTTTTACGATTACGGGAGCGTCTAATTTTGAGCAAATCTTTTCTATTTTTTTCAATAAACCAGAGAAATTCGTATTTCCCCCCATTTGGAATACTTCGTGCAGCGGATTCAGATGAAACACCATTGCGTCGGCATCTATCATTTCGATGGCTCTTCGGCATTCATCGATGGAAAATCCATAGTTCAATTGCACCGCACCGAAATTTGCGAACACAAGAATGTCAGGAGCATATTTTCTGATTTTATAGGTTATTTCCAAGGAGCTATCCGTTAACGCACAGCGCTGACTTCCAACGGCAAAGCCTATTTTGAAATCGTTTGCCAGCTCCGAAAGTGCTTTGTTTATCTTTTTGCTTTTTTCGGATCCACCGGTAATCGGCGATATCATCATCGGTATGGTCATTTTTCTTCCGAGAACATTTATGGACGTATCTATTTCCGAGAAATCCAATTCCGGCAAAGCATTGTGCTCGAATCTATAGTTTCTGAAACCAGGATCGAGTTCGACGGATGGAAACTCCGACAATGCAATCGAAACATGTTCATCTTTTCTCACGGAAATCTTATTGGACTTTTTGCGTGAATCGTCAACTGAAAAGTCACCACCTGTTGCTGGATCTGGAAGAAATTTTTTCACCGAATCTCCTTATCGTAATCCTTTGGAACTATTTTGTTCACTTCCTCATCAAACATAAATACGCCAAGATCTGTTGTCTGCATCTTTCGAAATCTGTTGAGAAGCTCTTCCGCCAAGGACTCTTTCCCGATTTGATCTTCGATAAACCACAGGAGCAGAGTCTGGGACTGAAAATCCTTATCTCCAACAGCATAATCATAGATTAACATGATATTGGTCGATACCCTCTGTTCCATTCTAACAATTTCTTCAAATATATGTAAAGGAGCTCTCCAATCTTGTTTTGGAGGCTGAATCTGCAGAAGCCTCACCTTCCCATTTCTTGAACGCATGTGAGTGTATATTCGCATGGAACGCACTAGACGCTCTCGAGCCTGAGCGGCAGACCATTTGGAACATCCAGAGAGTCCCATGTCCGAAAAGACGTTGGACATCGATAAAAACGTATAAGCACACATCATTTCCTCTGCAATGTGCTTATTTAGCGCATCATGCACCCTTTTACCAAAAACAAGAGGCATAAGATAAACTCCAATAAAAAACAAAAATCTATACTTATGATGATAATACATCAAATAAGTAAAGATATTATTACTTGGATCTAAAAGTTATGCGGCCTTTTGTGAAATCATAGGTTGTCATCTCGACTGTGACCCTATCCCCCACAAGAACGCGAATTCTATTTTTCTTCATTCTCCCTGAAGTATGAGCTAAAATAACGTGATCATTTTCTAATTTTACGCGAAACATCGCGTTTGGTAGCACTTCCGTAACTTCGCCAGAGAATTCTATTAAATCTTCCTTAGGCATGAGAACTCCTTAAAAACTGTGTCATAATATACCAAGTCACACTTTTTTTCAATTGATAGCAGATGTGTTTTTATTACAAATACCTACAGTGATGATTTTGTCACAGTCTGGATTTACACTGGCGTTTTATAGGCCATGTCGCTATTTGGTTCCGCTTCGTCGTGGCTCAAAGGCATTACGAATATGATTTTAACTTGGAAAATCCAAGGTTTTTTCCGAGAGTAGACGGCTCGCATTGCTGCGGCCGCCCCTCCACAAAACCGTACGTGCCCTATTAAGGCATACGGCTTCCAGCGATATTTCACGTGGTTAGCGCTTGCCGTTAATGCTTGATTCTGCTTTCTTCGGCCTAAAATCATAACAAATCCACTCATCAACGATACAATATCGCTCGCTCCCCTTCGCTCCACCTGCATTACCAGGTTTCTTCACTACTATGAGAACGTCGGACTTCCTGTGCTCCTTCCGGGCAGATCCTCCTTCATAGGGATTCTCCTTCCGTACCACTTGCATGGAAAACACAGGATGGCTCCGTTTAGAACGCATGAAAAGTCAGAAAACAAAGCAAATAGGCGTGCCGAGGAATGATTAGCAAATAACTGCTACCAGTATTTCAGGATTTTTTTGTCTTCAGCGAGTATTTTTTGCGAATTTGGATAGAATTATCCTACGGAAACCCATTTTTCATCAAAAATTATCACCTTTAACCGTTTGATATTAAATGCAATTACCTCCATAAGGTTTGCGAAATTATTTTTTGTTAATCCGCGAAATCTTGTTCTGTGTGGAAGTTTTGAGAAAACTCGTTCGTACGGACATCGTATTTGCGACAGGTAATGATCCAAATCGAAGTTTTTATCCTTTCGAGTATTTTTCTTGATCGCTCTCAGATGAGCTCCTCGGGAAGAGGCTGTTTCGGCGTTTTTCTCGCAGTCGTATCCTTTGTCGGCGTAGATCCCTCCGGAATCCGGGCACACGGACTCAAAACCATCGCAATCGGCAACGTTTGCCATGCTTACGCTGGATCTATTTGTCAATCCACTCTGACAATCAACGCTTGTGTGACGTTTGTAGCCGATCCAATGCTTGCTTTTTCCCTTGCATCCGAATCTGATGTCTTTGTCCGACGAAAACTTCTCTATGTTCTCATTATTGAGGGTTTCATACTTCTGTTTGATCGCTTCGTCGCGCTCTTCCCACATGTTGGCCTTCGATATCAAATGACTCGCATCCAAAAATGAAAAAATCTCATTTATCAGCTTCCGTGACTTCAATTGATCCCGAAATTTCTCGAAAATTTCCGTCACGAGCTCTATGCCTATCACGGGCGTTTCATAAAATTTTTTAAATATTTTAGATATGAGAAGAGAGGGTTAAACAATTTTGCTAGAAAGAGGTAGAATTAATACGTTTTACTATCGGAGGCTAGAAGTGACAGCAAAAGAGA
>BNWE01000051.1 GCA_025998595.1 Alphaproteobacteria bacterium
AAAAAAGTGGCAGAAAAAACGATCAAGCGCTATGTTTTTTACGATTTAATGCACTTTGAGTCCTATGATAGATCAAGTGAATTGCTTGAAATATCAACAAAAAGAATTATTTAAAATTTTATGAAACAGCCGTGATCCAAAGCCGTTTCGGCATCTTTCATAGTGAGACCTGATTTTTCAGAAATAGCTTTTACAAGCTCATGCCTATTCATTATATTTTCCCCAAACCATCTGAAAAAATCCTATCATGAAAATATTATGATCGCAAATAAGCTGCTTTACGCTGGTAGTATTTAGAATAACGAATTATTTTCACGCCGATCCTTGGTATTTTCGACTAAACAAATTAATCAGACCATTATTATGTCGGAAAAAATACTTAAGGACTAATTTTTCAGAGGAATAACCGCAAGCGTCTTCCCCATGGAAGCTAAGATTCTTATCATGGTTGATAGTTGAGGGTCTGTGGTTCCCCTTTCGAGACGAGCGATAACAGGTTGCTTAACACCACTGATTTCTTCCAGTTGCTTTTGTGTCAGACCATTATCCGTTCGTGCGTTAATTATTTCACTGAGCAGGGCTATTTTTACATCTGTTTCAGCACGCTCCTCTGGAGTGAGAAGCTCAACTCTCAAATCATCCCAATCAGCCCCAGCTGGGGGAAAAGCTTTATTTCTGCTCATTGTTACTCTCCCTTTCTACATAGTCTTTCAAGTTTCTTTGTGCGTGCTCTATTTCTCTCTTCGGTGTTTTTTGCGTTTTCTTGATGAAGTGGTGAAGCAACACAAAATGATTGCCACGCCAGGCAAAAAAGAAAAATCTATCATTAAGTGGACGCAACTCCCATATGTCGCCATCGATGTGCTTCACATACGGTTCACCGGCTCGTGTTCCGTACTCACGCAGAGCTTGTAGATAGTAATCGATCTTGCTGAGCCTTATGCGACTATCTTTATCAGTCCTACCGGCAAGCGATGTAAGATATTCTTTTATAGGCTGCTCACCGCCAGATGTCTGATACAGTTTTATCTTGAACACGACTATCTACCCTCTTTCTTCCATTATTATAACCGTTAAGTTATTAGATGTCAATACCTTTTACCAAATTGAAGCTGGCCGCGTTGATGCTATCGCGAGCATCTTCACTGTATATCGACTGTAATTGCAATGTAAATTCAGCTTTAGCATTGAGAATAGCGCTCGCATACAATGAAAAGGCTCGCGACAGCATTAGTGCCCGTGCGGCTCGCACTCGAAATAATTGAACATTGCATAATACCTAAAGCCGACACTATCGCCAGTTTTTCCATTGCGATTTTTCAGAATTTTTATTTCGATTTCTCGGGGATCTCGAGATTTAGCGTCATTTATATCGAATCCATCACTACCTGCTCCCTTATACTGAAGTCCCAAAAGAACGTCGGCGGAATATTCTATCGCTCCGGATTCTTTGAACGCCTCCATTTTGGCGCCCTGACTATAGCTGCTGCGATTTAGGGAGCTAATCACAACTACAGGTACTTTAAATTCCCGACTGATGCGCTTCAATTCCAGTACCGCTTTGTCCATGTTTTGTTTGTCGGTATAGCGATCGTTATGTGGAGCAAGCATTTGCAGATAGTCAATGAAAATCACAGGCCTTCTGCCGGTAAAAAGAAGGTGCTTTTCTACGCTCGATTTTATATTTTTTACGCCAATGTCTCCAATGCCCTCATGAATGAAAATATGATCCGCGTATTCGCCATAGTCGTTGATGGATTCGGAAATTACTCGTTTTTCAGCGTCGGAGTATTTCTCGTAGCGCTGTCCTGCGGTTATGCCAATCGCTGTTTTGGCCAAACGACTGCCCTTCTTCAGCGTATGTCGACTGACAGATCTCGCCATGAGTTCATTAACCATGTTCATTAATAGGTTTTTGCCACTTTTTGACAATGGAGTTTGAGATGCTGCAGGGCGCAAAAATTTAAATGTGAACATGGTTATTCATCGACATTTCCAGAGAGAAATACAACACGTCCCCTCCTCCTTTGGCGATTTCGTCCGCCATTTGCAGCACAAAAGCTGTTTTTCCCGCAGAACTAATGGCTCCCAGGATGTAAAGACCTTCGTACAATCCACCATTGAGAAACTCGTCCAACCGCGGAAAACCAGTTGAAATAGCTGGAGTATTAACACTTTCTGCAATGCCGTTCATGAAGTCCACCAGCCGATGCTTGGCACTGTGCAAACGAGCATAGGGGTTATTCACAATCGCATGAAATTCCTCCGGAGAATTTACCAAAGCCTCGTTAGGATCCTTGTATTTTCCCGAAATATTGATCTCTTCCGCGTTTATTCCCATTTCCGTCAGCTCTTCCAGCAGACAACGACTGGCTACACGTCCGGCATCGTCGTTATCCAGAGCCAATAGCAGATATGGCTTGATGTTTTTCGTACGCAGATAATCAAGCAAGCGATTCTTGTTACTAACCGATCCTAAAGCAATGGCCGTTCCGCCCACCTGGAGGACGCTGAGAGCATCAAACTCGCCTTCAACCACAAAAATCTACCTTTCCCGTCTGAAGTGCTTCTAGATTGAAAATTTTGGCCTCTCCGTGCTTAACGCATTTGTTTCTTCCGGTACAGTCATCGATGAATCTAGCAAAGTAGGATTCACCTCCGGTTGGAATGATAATAGCTGGTCGTCCGTATACCTTCCCAAAGCCCAACGTGACCAACGTGACGTTGGATCCGTTTACTGGAGCTTCTGAACCGTGTGCCAACGTCACGTTGGATCCGTTTTCTGGAGCTTCTGAACCGTGTGCCAACGTCACGTTGGTTATTCCCCTACTCCTCAGATATTCCATTGCCAGCTTAAAGCTGGACACGTTTACTGCTTCAGCAGGAGTAAATGCTCGTGGTACGACAGTTAATCCAGACATAGCGCTAGAGCCGTTTTTTTGGCTTTCTGATGGCCATTGGAAGTTTTCACTAGTTTTATTACCTACGACCGATCTAGACGCTTCTACGGTGCCTTTAAAGCTGGAATTCGCTGATTTAAATTTCGTTTTGGCGTTGCAATTACATCTCGCATACCCTTGGGAAGCTCGCGAAGCAGAAAATGTGTCCAGCGTCACGCTGGCAGAAAATGGATCCAGCAACATGCTGGCAATTTCGAATTGTTTCTTAAAATCGCTGATATGATAATCAATACCCACAAGAGAAAAAATATCATACGTTACTCCACAGCTGAAACAGTGAACGCTATTTCCATGAAAGCTCATGCTTGGATGCTTATCATCGTGATCAGGATTTAAACATCGGAAATTCTTCCGAGTATCTATCCCTTTTTTTCGCAGATACGTTTCCAGCATACCTTTAACGTGATTTTTGGTTTCTTTCATATCCATTAAAAATTCCTCTAAAAAATTCTTCGCGGCGCCCATACCTAAACTTAAAAAAATTCCTTTTGAAAAAAAAAAATTTTGGGAGCCGCTATATATCTTTTAGCATGTGGCGGCTTACAAGCCGGCCACACATGCCAGCTTATAAGTCTTAAAAGACTTAAAAGTCTTAGGCTTTTTTTGTGGCTGGAAAGCTCTGTCGTTGAGGGGCTCAAATTTTTTTTAGCTCATCGATACCCCCAAATAGGCTCATCGGGACCCCCAGATAGGCTCATCGGGACCCCCAAATTAGCTCATCGATACCCCCAGATGAATTTTGCCATGATTTTTGAGGCGATTTCGGATTATCTAGGTGTTTTTGTCTTTTGTGTAGATTTTTTGTCAACAAAATATTCCAACCTCAAGGCGCCCAAATTTCAGGCTCACGCGAAAAATTTTTGTCATTTTGGCGGCTCATCGATACCCCCAAATGGGGTTTTAGCCTTTTTCGCTGTTTTTTTTTGTGATTTTGGATGTTACGTTACACGCATGGGATGTTGTTTTGTCTTGGACGTATGCAGCTTGTGGTAGCGAATCAGATACTTTTTCTGAGGCAGCTTCGATGTCGTAATTACATCTCGCATACCTTTGGGAAGCTCCAGAAATTGGGTCCAGCGTCACGCTGGCATACCTTTGGGAAGCTCCAGTAAACGGATCCAACGTCACGTTGGTCACACTGGTTTTTTTTGTCCTATTTTCAGTGTTTTGTTTTTAACTTCTTCGATGTAGGGATCGTTCTTCCAAACAATTTTTACCAAGCAATTTATGAAAACATCGTAGTTGAAATTTTGTATTTCATCGTCCGATAGTGGTATTCCGTTAGTGTGGCAGTATTCCCAGCTAAACATTTCGCTTAATGCCGTCATATCTCTTTCGAATGGATCTATTATGCGTTGTTGAATTTGTCTGCCAGTTGTTATGACTTCATCGTAAGTTGGGAATATCGGGCATTTGGATATGATGGTTCTTACGGAAATCAGGTTTGCGTTTGATTTCAATCTGTTCATGTGCTTGTGAGTCGTAATGGTATCTCCGAAGAAATAGCTATAGGGGTTTTTGTGGTCGTTTGTATTCATCAGCTGGCGGCTTTTTTTCTTTACGGAGCAGCCTTCCAGACTTTCCAAGAACTTTTCTCCAAACGTGAACTCTATCTTCCCATCTTCAACATTGCTGTATCCTCCCCAAATGGAGATTCTCGTGGAGCTTCCAACTTTCTTCCCCTTTTTCTTTTCTTCGGACGTCCACACGAGCTTTGATAGAAAACGGAAGCCGTCAATGAGCTGCTGTTTTGCGTTGTTAAAATCCTTTAGTCCCCGAAATTCCATAAACTCTTTAACGGATGATCGGAACGTATTTCCGACAAACTTAATGTCTTCATTGAGTAAGAAGTCAACTATTTTCATTGTTGATGCGGTCATATGTTTTTTTACATCGTGGAAGTTTTCGATTTCGTAGGTAACGTTGTCGATAATGATGGTGGCCAATTCCTGTCTATATAAGTCTAGTTGTGCTTTTTTGACGTTGGCTGACGGTAGTGTGCTCAACGCTTTCGTGGTTTTTTCTTTGAAAAAAGGCGTTGCTATTGTCGGGATTTTCTTGTTTATGTACAGTCTTAACTCTTCCACATCCAAGAACTTCTTTGGCGTTCGAAGTTCATTCCTGTGGTATCGGTGGACGCTATGACTTTTGGTTTATACTTTTGGGACTCAAAATCGGCTATTAGCTTTTCTATAAATGCAGGCTTTTGATCGGACGGAAGAAATAGCTGTGTATATCTTATTTTTTCTTCCACTGTGTATTTGCGAGCTAGCTCCGGAACTCTAGCTTTCAGTTTGCTTTCTGGAAGGTGGCTTGTTTCCTCCGCAATTGTGTCAACGATATCATCTAAAATGGTTCTATAGATCGCTGTGATTCTAATTCCATCGGAGTCTTTTGATGTTTGAATGCGATATTCTTTACCATCTATTATGCACGGCATTATGGCATCAATTTCCGCTTGGGTCGTATAGGTGCGCTGCATAATATACGTTACGATTACCTCGCTTTTCCGCCTTGTTGATATATACGAAAATGCGTTTGGATCTGTATCTGCGATACACGCGTTGATGCTATCGGTGGCTGCGCCACGGGCGCTAATGCTATCGGTGGTTGCACCACAGGCGCTAATGCTATCGGTGGTTGCACCACGGGCGCTAATGCTATCGGTGGTTGCACCACAGGCGCTAATGCTATCGCGAGCTTCTTTAGTGTATGCAGACTTTATCTTCGATGCTGAAGCTGTATCAGCATGAGTAGATGCCTGTCCTGCAAGGACTTTTTTCACAGAAGTTCTCCTTTACATGAGACTTTGTTTTTTTAGTTCCTTAAGTTTTTCGTATATTTCGGAGCGTTTCCGCATATCATCCAGTATAAGGTTGTTGATGTATTTTGTTACGCTTATGGTATCAAATCCACTCATGAGCTGAATATACTTAAAAGCCTCCGCCTGAAAAGTTATATTTATCTTTGGTGACTTTGTCGCCAACGTGACGTTGGACTCGTTTTCTCCTGTTGAATTAGTTTCTACATCGCAATTACAGCTCGCATACCTTTCCGCCGCTAGCGTGACGCTGGACTCGTTTTCTCTTGTTGAATCAGTTTCGACGTCGCAATTACAGCTCGCATACCCTTGGGACGCTCCAGAAAGCGGATCCAGCGTCACGCTGGTGTTGCGTATGAGAGTGTCGGTACCTTTGAATGGGTTATTTCCTAATTTTCTATCAGTCATTGTTATTTCCTCCTATTTCTTGCCAACGTGACTTTGGGTGCTTGCTGCACCTACGTTTACTTTTTTTGATTCAGTTCCATTATTGCAATTACAGCTCGCATACCCTTGGGAAGCTCCAGAAAGCGGATCCAACGTCACGTTGGCGACGAGTTCACTGTAGTCAAGCGCTCCATTGCTATTGGGTTTGTATTCGAATATGTCTAGACCGAAGCTAGAGGCTTCTGCAAGTGCTATGGTGTTTCTTATGGGCGGATGGAATAGTTTGTCTCCGAAGTGCTCTTTGATAGTATTAAGAACCTCTTTGTGGAGCCCCTTTCTGCTATCGTACTGTGTTGCTATGATGCCCGTGATTTGCAGGGCTTGATTTAGACGTTTGTGTACCAAATCTACGGTTTTCAGTAGTTGGGTCATTCCTTCCATTGCTAGAAATTCTGTCTGCAGCGCTACGAATACTTCATTTGCAAAGACAAGAGCATTTAGAGTGAGTAGCGATAGGGAAGGGGGGCAATCAATCAAAATGTAGTCATATTTATCTTGTACGGACTCCATTGCTTCTTTTAATATGCATTCTCGCCCTGCCACACTTGATAGCTCGATTTCTATTCCACTGAGATTTATTCCAGATGGAATGATGTGATATTGATTGTGCTCTACTATTGCTGCTTCAATCTTTGATTCATTAAGCATTATTTCATATATGGTTGGAGTTCTGCCTTTGGCTCCTAATGCTACTGTCAGACTTGCCTGTGGATCCAGATCGATGAGTAGGACTTTTCGGCCTTTTTGCGCCAAACTTGCTCCGATGTTAATGGTGCTTGTCGTTTTACCGACTCCACCCTTTTGATTCACCAGTGCGACTATACGTCCCATTTCTCCTCCGTGGTTGCACCACCTGCGCTAAATGCTATCGCTATCTTCTAAAATGTATGCCAGCGCTATTTTCGATGCTAAAGCTGCTTCAGCAAAAATAAACGTCTGTCCTGCAAGGACACAATACACCCGAATCTACTTATGCGCAATACTCTAAAAGTGTATTCACGTCTTTTTCATACAATGCGCTCTTTATGCATAATAGATATAGCTTCACTGTATACATCTAATATTTCTTATTCGTAACACATCAAATATACTCTTACATCTTTTGCAGATAATGCATTTGGCGCTCTTTATACATAATAGATAGAATGCTTCTTTATATCTTTTGTGCATAATGTGCCCATTGCTCCTTATGTGCAACATATCAGACTCGCACTTATGTACATATATCCAGTAAGCATTTATGCTTCTGATGCTTTTGTATGCAGTCAATGTTGTGATTTAGAATGAAACTATTCGATATGAAAGAACAAATAACCTCTCCATCAATAATTACAGCGTTGAGTGTGTACTAGATATGCTTTTGCATCTTTTATTACAACTCACACTAGTCTCCTTGTGTACAACGCTCTAGATGAAGCTTATATCTTTTGTATTTAACACATTAGACACTCTTTGTGTATAGCGAATAAAGTTTCTTCATTGCATTTTATCTATAATATGTATATTGCGCATAATAAGCAATATAATAAACACTTATTGGTGTACAGTATACTTAAAACTTTTGGTGTATGATAGACTAGACACGCCTTTGCATTTTTGTTGCAATATATCTAAAGTTTTTACGTGCAACATAATATATGCGCAATATACATCTTTGTTGCGATACATTTAATGGTTTTTATGTGCGATATACCAAATGTGCACTTATGCATTTTTGCATACAGCGCCTAGTATTTTTTATATACAATGCGCTTAATACTCATCGGAATATATCTGGCGCATAGCACTAAAATATACCTTTGCCTTTTTGTTACAACACGCTTTATATGTATAATGCGTTAGATATGTATTTGCGTCTATTGAGTATAATATGCTAGATACGCATTTGTATACAATACACTATACATATCTTTGCATCTTTATTACAATGCATTCAAACTACTTCCTAAATTTGTATATGGTTTGGTTCTTGGAATTTGTTGATTCTAAAATTCTGTTTTTCACTCCGTTTATAAGGTCTCTGCTAGCTGTTGCCGTCGATAAACTAGGCAAGAGTTTCATGTAATCCGATCTTTTAAAATTATCTATGAAATTTTTGGCGTAGTATAATCTGTCGGTGGAGTTATTCGGTGTGCTCGTTCCGATTTGAAGCTTCAAATTCTCTAGAGCTTGCTGGATGATGTTCAGGATAAATTCAATGAAAAACTCTGAATTTCCGGATGAATCGCTCTTTTGAAGCGATTCATAGTATTCCGCCTGATATTTTTCCAGTAGTTCTTCGATGCAAACTATCTTAAATATGGAATGTAATTTGGAGAGTATGAGTTGCTGCCACAATCGTCCGATTCTGCCATTTCCGTCACTAAACGGATGAATAAACTCAAATTCATAATGAAAAACGCAGGATTTAATCAATAGGCTATCCTCTGATTCTCTCAAATACGAGAATAAATTTGCGACAAGCCAGGATACATTTTGGTGAGGTGGAGCTATGTGCACTATTTCGTTTCCTTTGAATATGCCGACACCTTTATTTCTAAAATTACCAGCATCTTCCGTCAGATTGTTCATCATTAGTTTGTGAGCTTTCAAT
>BNWE01000052.1 GCA_025998595.1 Alphaproteobacteria bacterium
AAATGGACTGTTCTCATCATCCTGTTCATTGTTTACTGTTGGAAAAACCTGTCCATCTAATAGGCTTGCAGATTCCTCTTGATTCCACTGTGTGGTCTGGAAAACAGGCGGTGGACTCATAGGTTCATGTTCAGGTTCACAAGTGCCAAAAACTGGCGTATCGCCACAAGCGCTGAAACCTTCAGGTATAGATGATAAATCAGGTGGTGACGGCAAAGCTTCATTTGCTCCGTTTACATCCGGCAAAGCATTTAACAGTAGTCCAAAAACAATCAAGTAACGTAACGTAGTATAAGTCATATTTATCTCCTATTTGTTTACTACAAGGATAGCATATTGCAAATTGGTTAATTTTTTGTTAAAAAATGTAAGAAAATAAAAATATTCTTGTAAAACATTGTGCTTTTATGTGTAAACACATCTCGCATATGCATCAGCCTATAGCGAAGTAGTGGTCCAGTGTCACGCTGGTCACCCCCGGGCGGAAAAGGCGGTGAAGAGAGTGCCATCGTCAAGGTAGTCCAATTCTCCGCCCATTGGAATGCCATGAGCCAGTGATGTGGTTTTTATATTGCGATTGGCGAAGAAGTTTTTGATGTAATGGTCGGTGGTCTGACCTTCTACGGTTGCGCTGAGGGCAACTATGATTTCAGTCACGCCGTTGGTATTGCATCTTTGTGTTAACTTATCCAGCATGAGGACTTCGGGACCTCTTCCCTCAATGGACGAAAGCAATCCGCCTAAAACGTGATACATGCCTTTAAAGCAGGACGTTCTTTCGATGGCCCACAAATCCGCCACGCTCTCCACAACGCATATGACGTCATTGCGTCTGGTTCTATCGGAGCAGATGGAGCAGATATCGTCGAATGTATCGATGTTAGCGCAAATGGGGCATACCTTTACGTTCTTGAAGACTCTGGAAATGCTTGTCAACAGCGGCTCCAGACTAATGTCTCGGTTTTTTATCATGTGTATCACGATTCTCCGAGCGGATCTTGGACCCAGCCCAGGTAATCTAGAGATCTTTTGTATGAGTGTTTCTATATCTGGTCCCATCTGTCTTCACCGCTAACATGAGAAAAATTTTTCAAATACATATACCAACAGAGAATTTTTATCCAGCATCAGTCGTTCTCCGCCGCTTAGCATAGTGATGATTTCCATAACTTTCTTTACCTCGGTATCTGTGTTCTGGAACATATTTCTGTTGCGGAAATTTCTCAATATTCCAACTTCGTTGGAATCTTCATTGTCGACGCTATTGCAGATTATGTCAACATAGATTTTTAAAATATGTGTCATGCATTTCTTGATAATAAAAAAATTATCGCATAGCTTATTATCAAACAGAAACTTCAGATGTTTTTTGTAATTGTCATTTCCCGAACTGCAGTCGAAGGCATTCAGCAGATTATCGAATATATCGATGCCATTGTTGTTGTGTATGTAAAGTGCCGCTCCTATGGATCCTCCGGATAGTTTAGCGATTTCTTTTGCGTTTTCTATGCCTCTGTCTTCGAGAGCTTTTTCCACAAGGCTCGTATCAATTGCACCAAAGCGCAGCTTGGCAGCTCTCGACAACAATGTCTTGGGAATATATCCGACATTATCGCAAATCATTATAATTACGGTGTTTTTCGGAGGTTCCTCTAGTATCTTTAGCAGTGAATTGTAGATGTTCTTATTTAAATTGGCGGCGTTTTCCAGCAGAACCACCTTCCATTTGGAAAGCGCTGGCGCCTTGTGTATTTTAAGCAGTAGCTCCCGCGTTTCATCAATGGAAACCAATTCTTCTCTCTGCTCCAGTATAAAAAAATCCGGATGTGTGCGGAGAGCAACAAGTTTATGTACAGGATGGCCGACTGGAATATCCAGAGATGGTCCAGATGGAGTTATTCCCGCCAGAAGGCATTTGGCGAACTGGTGCGCCATTGTTGATTTCCCCACACCAAATGGTCCTTGAAAAATCCAGGTGGGGAATATTTTCTCGGAAATAATGGCATGCGCCAGGGTTGCTTCTGCTTTCTCGTGTCCCAAAATAGATAATGTCTCTTTGTAAGTCATATTTTTATGGCGAATCAATTTGCTAGATGATAATATTAGCACCAATAGATTGTTATGTGTATTTTTTTTTGGGTTTTATGGAGTATGTTGTGAAAATAGCTCTCATTACTGGTGGAACCAGGGGCATAGGTAGCGGAATATCCAGGAGATTAAAGGAATCAGGATATTTGGTGGCGGCAAACTATAATAAAGACATTGATACGGCGAAAAAATTTCAAGAAGAAGCTGATATTCCAGTGTTTTCCTGGGATGTATCCGACTACGATTCCTGCGTAAAAGGGGTATGGGAGGTCTGCAATGCCCTTGGAGGCAACGTCGATGTGCTCGTTAACAACGCTGGTATCACCAAAGATGGGATGCTTCATAAGATGGATCCAGCCGATTGGCATCGGGTTATAGTCACTAATCTAACGTCTGTGTTCAATATGTGTAGGGTGGTCATACCATCGATGCGTGAGAAAAAATTCGGACGCATCATAAACATAAGCTCCATAAACGGTCTGAAAGGTCAAGTGGGCCAGACGAATTACTCGGCCGCCAAAGCAGGTATTCTCGGATTTACGAAGGCATTAGCGCTCGAATCTGCATCGAAGGGAATTACCGTCAACGCCATTGCTCCCGGATATATTTCCACAGATATGACTGACGCCATTCGGGACGACATTAAAGAAAAGATCGTTGGCGGAATTCCCATAGGAAGATTCGGAAAAATAGACGAAATCGCGCATGCTGTGCTATACTTGGCCGACGAAAGGGCTTCCTACGTAACGGGAACTACGTTAAATGTAAATGGTGGTCAGTATTTATAGGAGAAAGAGATATGGAAAAGGGGCGCGCGTTTGAAACCATTGTGGGTTTTTTTGTTCTTCTGGTGGCATTGTTCTTTTTTTATTTTGTTTATAACCAATCCAACTGGAAGAGAATGGATGGCTATATGCTTACGGCGAAATTCGATCGAGCCGATGGACTTGCCGATGGCGTGGATGTAAAACTAAGCGGGGTTCGAATTGGGAAAATCCTGAGTGTAAAAATAGATCCCGAGACATTTCTGGCTACGGTTAAATTCTCAGTACCCGATAACATAAAACTTCCAAAAGACAGCAGCGCGACTGTGCAAAGTGATGGACTTTTCGGCGGTAGGTATCTTGCTCTCACACCGGGTGGAGAAGAGGCAGATATTCCACATGGTGGGGAAATAGAAAATACGGTTGGTCCGACAAATCTAGAATCTCTGATCGGGAAATTTATGCTCTCCAAAGATTCCGACCAGCGTGATGCTGGTTCCAAAAATACTGAGACTTCGCAGGCGATGGAAACGTCAAAAGATATTGGAATTACAAAGGACGCGGAGGAAACGGAAGCACCGAAGAATCCAAAGGATACAGAAGCATCGAGGGATTCAAAAGATACAGAAGCATCGAGGGATTCGAAGGAATCGGAAGCATCGAGGGATTCGAAGGAATCGGAAGCGTCGAGGGATTCGAAGGAATTGGAAGCATCGAGGGATTCGAAGGAATTGGAAGCATCGAGGGATTCGAAGGAATTGGAAGCATCGAGGGATTCAAAGGAAACGGAAGCATCGAGGGATTCGAAGGAATTGGAAGCATCGAGGGATTCGAAGGAATTGGAAGCATCGAGGGATTCGAAGGAATTGGAAGCATCGAGGGATTCAAAGGAAACGGAAGCATCGAGGGATTCAAAGGAAACGGAAGCATCGAGGGATTCAAAGGAAACGGAAGCATCGAGGGATTCAAAGGAAACGGAAGCGTCGAGGGATTCAAAGGAAATGGAATAAATCTATACTCTTTTTGGTTGAGAATATGGTTTTTTATAGAAATCGCTTGATTGCAAAAGGAAAACTCCACAAGGTTGCGCTCACAGCTGTGGCTCGAAAATTGTTGGTGATTTCGAGCTCAAAAATGAGATTTTTTCGCGAAGAAAAGGAGTACTTTTAGGATTTTTTAAATCCAAATGGCAGCTATGGTAGCAAAGAAATTGTGTAAAACTCATTTGCACAATTGGTTTTTTGTACTAAAAATTCAACAAAATCATAAACTTTTTCTTTGCTAGGATTCTTTTCTAAAAATACAGTGTCAACGCAATTTAGAAATGTCCGGTTTTGGGCGGCGGAACAAGCCTCACCCAAGCGGTACATTTCTCGCAATTTAGGAATAATCCAAATATCTCAATGGCTCCTAACTTGTTATGCCACGGAGAAGTTTTGTTGAGCAATCAGATGATCAACAAGAACACTCACTTCCTTTGCGTCTGCAATAGTCGGCGTTTTCTTATTGTTAGCCAGTATATTATACGATAATGAGCTGCCGTTATAAATGACCTCTATTTCGTAACCTAAGCCAGGAAGGTCGCCCTTACTCCACCCCATTATAGCATTTTACTAAAAATTCTTCTAATTATTCGGATCGCAGTTCGAAAGAATCCCTTGCAAACATGCCATCCGAGCTTGAAAATACTGAGATCGCTTCGGCAAGTATATGAAATCTTTTTTTTAAAGGGTGTTTTTTGTTTTCAATATATTCTCCAACCATTACGGTGAACAATTGAGCTAAGCTCATTATAAAATAAAGCCTCTTAAATCTATCGTATTTTCTAATTTTAGTTTTTTCGATATTAAATCCTGAGCTTTTTTGGTCTTGAAAACATTTCTCTATTGCAAATCGTTTCTGATAGATTCCGGAGTATTGGTGTCCCACGGGGAATGAGGAAAACAAAAACCAAGTGCTTCCATCTTTTGTTGTTATTTCGAAATTAGCCTCTCTTTTCCAGGCTTTCACGTAGGCTACAAATTCCGTGTTTTTTCCATCAAAAGACTTTAAATTCAATTTGTTATCGCCGATTTGAATGTTTAGGTTATCACTTATTCTCAGCACATAATTGAATCCATTTTTACTACACAATTGCGCAAAACGGTCGTTTCCAAATCCGCGATCGGCAACTATTGTATATGTGTATTTTTTTGGCAAAAGATGTCGCAATTCCTTTATAAAAGCCTCCTCCATCTTCTTCTGGTCAAATTGTCCCTTTTTCTGGGGATAAGACCTCATTGAAAAATACAAGGGGACAGATCTTCCGCCAAAATCAACACTTGCCATAAGTATCAAAAATTCGTCTGTATCGCTTGTGTAATCAACATTTATAAGGATATCTTTGCCAGTTTTTATCAAGTCACGCTCCGTTAAAGAGTCCATTAATAAGTTGACATACTTTCTCCACATGAAATCATTGACTTGAAAATCCTCAGCCTGAAGAACCCTATTGATGCGCTTCTCATTCGCCTTAAAAGTTTGACCATTATCTTGGCTCATAGTTCTCGCCATCGCCCACACACTCGATGATCCTGAGCGCACCATGCCTTGAACAACCTGAGGCAAATTCTTTAATAAAACCTTACCTAATCCATCAAAATATTCTGAAATAATCCCAATCATTTTATAGCTCCAACCATAACTCATTGAAATAGTTTACCATAAGTTATGGGGTGGAGTAAGGTATCACCCCCCATACCTCCAGTTGCATTTCATACAAACACAACTTCGATGCTGAAATAGCTTCAACATCGCAGACGCGGCACGCAACCCATCAACCGAAAAAACGAAGTCATTAGCGCAAATCCAGCGAGAACGCCCGTAGAATGATTTTGGACGCTTGTGGCTATTTTGGGCCCATTCGCCCTAACATGCCCTCCTACGGACTTCCTGACGCGTTCTAGATGCATGTTTTACGCTGACCTTTGCCAAGATTTCCATCGCGGCTTTCCAGAAACAAACCAAGAAAAATCGCAATTGTTCAAATTTCAGAGCTTTTGTTTTGGTTGATATTTTCGTAGGAAAAAGCGAGCGGGGACTGCGAGCAAAAATCTGGCGAAGCCAGCTTCGATTGGTTACTTTTCTTCGAAATCCCAAGCATTTTCTGCGACGAATGAGATTTTTGATTGGTTCTCGAAAACAACGCCACAGGTCTCCAAGAACGTTTTTAGGTGATATACGGTGGTTAGATTGCACTTTGGAGGCTTAGACATGTCTTGGCTCTCTATGCGCGTGATTGTAGCTCTTCCTATGCCTGTTCTCTTATGGAGATCTGTTGCTGTTAGTCCTAAGCCTGCTCTAGCGGCTTTTAGTTGGAAAACAGTGATGTCTTTCGTAAGCATAGTTTTATCCACGGTAATATGCAGCGCATGTTAAAACATTTATCGTTTTTAGAAAAGAAATTTAGCACACACGAATCATAGCTTAGAAAACATTTAATTAAAATTGCGCAGATTTCGTTTAGTGTGTTTTTTTATTTAGCAGATTTAACATATTTAAGGCAAACCTGCAAACGCCTCTACGACAGACGTTTTGCCAAGTGTATGGTACCCAAATCGTAGATATTGGGCACCCAAATCGTAGATATTGGGCACCCAAATCGTAGATATTGGGCACCCAAATCGTAGATATTGGGCACCCAAATCGTAGATATTGGGCACCCAAATCGTAGATATTGGGCACCCAAATCGTAGATATTGGGCACCCAAATCGGAGGTGCACAAGCAAAGTAACAGAATTGTAGCTGACATCCGCCATGTTATACCAAAAACATTTTTTACACATTTACTAACATGTTGTTTTCTTTTCTTTTATCGTGCACCTGTGTGTTTTTATGGAAAATTTGGTTGAGTGCATAATATCATATCATGCTATATCATGTAATATATGTTGGTTTTATATTTGCTGCGATTTTGTTTTTCACTACCACTCTGTTTTTCTTTTGTTTTTCGGCATAGCGATGTGGTTTAATGAGAAAACGATACCATACCATACTATATCATATCATGTGATATATGGTTCCGTGTTTGATCAAACTTGCATCTCTAACGGTGCTATGCTAGTTTTGAATGGTAATTTCAATGCTGTGGATATGAAAACAAAAGATAACAACGATGTAATGCTCATGAAGCACACTGCAGCTATACATATCAGTAATATTCTTACATTGAATCAGAGAAAAATCGCTAATATTTTACTGAAGAATGCCTACCTAGAGTTGGATGAAGATAAATGGCATCATATGCCAGTTAGGGAACTACTAGATCAATTAGGATGGAAGAACAATAGTAATTTTACAGAAATGATTAAGGCTGATTTGAGTGCATTAAATAAAACTCAGTTGGAATGGAACATTCTAAAGCGGGATAGAAAAAAAGCCTGGGGAATAACAACATTTCTTGCAGATGCGGAGATGAAGAATGGAATTATTTCTTATTCATATAGTCGTGCCATGAGAAATTCATTTCGCAATCCCAATATTTATGCCAAGCTTAGTTTGCTCGTGCAAAAAGAGTTTAGGAGTAAATACAGTTTGGTATTGTGGGAGTATGTTTCAAGTGAACTGGATACATGCAAAAAAGAACAGGTGCTGACAGATTGGATATCATTGAATGATATAGTACGTCTGTTTGGATTAGCCGAAGATAAAGGTTGTCGCTTATTTAAGGCAATAAACCAAAAAATTCTAGTACCAAGCATTAAAGAGATCAATGATAAAACAAACATTTCTATTGAAATAGAAACACAGAGAGAGGGAAAAAAAGTTGTTGCAGTTAGATTCTTAATTGTGCGAGCGGCAGTATCTGCACCGGTGTTACAGCTATCAGCAGATGAATGTGCAAGCACGCTCTTCAATGTCAAAGCTGAATTAAAACGCACCAGTGTGCTGGAATCTGCAACACATGCGTTTTCTCTTGCTGAGTCTGTTTCAACATTGCAAGCACATTCTGCACACGCTGAAGCTAGAGGCAAAGCCATTAGTGCCAATACTGTACGCATCAAAGCATTAATGCCAGAAATGCTATCGCTGGCAACCACGCTGGGAATCTCGAAGGAGAAGCTTCAAAATGATATTAGTATGTATGGAGAGGAGAGGGTAAAGACTGCGATGGAGTATACCAGCAAACGAGTTGACGCTGGAAAAGCAATTAACAATGTTGCCGCATTTTATAGTGTGGCATTAAGAGATAATTGGGCAGATGTCGTTTCGTCAAAAACTGTAAAAGGTACCATAACAAAGGAAAAAACTGATGAACAGATGAATCTATTTGTAGGACCAGATCCATTCTTGAAATTTATGGGCGGAATGAGAAAAGCATTAGGTGATACTATTTTTGGCGCTTGGTTTAGCGGTTGTAAATTTGTTTCAATTGTTGATGGTACAATGACAATTGAAACAGACTCTGATTTAAAAATAGATTATATTCGAAATCACTACTCTTCTGATATAAGAAAGGCTCTTACTGATGAATCATTGAACTTAGAGATCAATATGGTGGTGCGTGATATTATATGATGTGGTAGCATATAATATGATATTATGCGATTGGCTTCATGTGATCGCTTGCAATGCTGAAGCTGAATCTATAGAGTGAATGGAGCTAGTGCTACGCTGGTGGTAAAGTAGTAAATGGGGTCAGTGTCACGCTGGTGGTATGATATGATATTATTGGTAGGTGGAGAAAAGGGAGGAACTGGTAAAACAACGCTTGTTACTAGGTCCTGTTAGCGAAATTATCGTAACCATATAAGAGCTCCTGCGATATATAAAAAGGACATATATGAAGACGAAGTTTTACAAAACCTAGAAAACACTCTTCTGAACCATTTTATCTTGCTGAAGAAATTTTCAACAAGGTGTCGTTCTTTATATAAATGCTTATCTATTTCTCTTTTTTT
>BNWE01000053.1 GCA_025998595.1 Alphaproteobacteria bacterium
CATAGAAAACCAAAGTGATGGGCCAAATGAATTCAAGGTATGGGACGAAAAGTAGGATTTATCCGCATTCAGCGTATCTTCAGATTCTTAGCATACCTCCTGCTTTAGCAGGTCGTAATTGATTCATTGATGGAGACGATGAAGATCATATCAGTTGGGCGCTTTCAAAAATAAGAAATTACCAAACTGTTGGACACGATCATGCAAAAGTGATTCTCGTAAAAGGTTCTCCTTTGGAATTACAAAAGCGACTCCATCGAGATATCTACTTCGATCAACAGGGAATTCTCACATCGAAATTCGGTATAAAGCATGTGCCGGCAATTGTCTTTCAAAAAGCAGATGAGAAATTTCTAACAATCCTTGAAGTGGTTGCACCACGCGCGATAACGGCTTCGCCACTGGCGGAAAGGTATGCGAGATGTACTGGCGATATTGAAGCTGAGTCTATAAAAGTAAACGAGTCCAGCGTCACGCTGGTGGAGTCCAAATGAAGAAAACAATCGCTTACGCTCTGGCAATCCTAACATTTTCGTCAGCGTTGGCGAAATGCGCCGGAAGATTTGTGAATCCGGTGAGCGATATCTGCTGGAGCTGTTTGTTTCCAATAACTATTTGCGGAATGAAGGTGTCACCAGGAGGAGAAGACACATCCAACCCTAAAAAAATTATCTGCCAGTGTCCGGCACCGCCGCCTCTTTTTGTGAGATACGGTCTGCCGATTTCATTCTGGGAACCGGTGCGACTTATCGATGTAACTCGCACGAAATTTTGCTTGGTTAACATGGGCGGCATTAGCATTGGAGGAGACAGCGTGCGAGGTCACGGAAACGTTGCTTCAGGAAATACTTCCAATGGAACAAAACATAGCTTTTATCAGGTGCACTATTATGTCTATCCGGTTTTGTACTGGCTGGAATTGCTGACAGATTTCGTTTGCATGGAGAGATCACAATTTGACGTGGCCTATATCACAGAATTCGATCCGCTTTGGAACGACGACGAAACGGCGTTTATTCTGAATCCAGAGGCGGCGATTTTCGCTAATCCAATTGCGCAGGCAGCCTGTGTTGCCGATTCAATTGCCGCAACTGCTGGGTTTCCACTGGATGCAATGTTCTGGTGTGCAGGATGTCAGGGCAGCATTTACCCCTATACCGGAAACGTCAATTATCATATGGGTGGAGTTCAAGCGAGTCTTCTGCTGGCCACTCGTATGCTCGCGAAACTTCACAAAGAATGCATTGCTCACGGAACCATCGGAGAGGCTGGCATGTGCAATCCATATCTCATGCCAATCATGATGAAAAGCCAGTACAAAGAACAAATGCTGTATCCGTCGTCTACTACAGGAAAAGGAGGCTGCAAACCGCTCGGCAGATCAAGTGTGATGTGGGAATCGGGCAAAGAAAAACCATACGATGGAGAAGATTTTGGATATCTAATTTGGAGAAAAAGAAATTGTTGCCTTTTGTGATTTTTACGACTTTTATTGCCTCAAATCTCTCTGCTACAGATTATGCAGCGGAAGGAACGAAATTTGCAAAAGAAATGCTGCAAAAAAGCAAATTGGATTTAGAAGAGACTTTTAAATCAGCAAAAGATTTGGAGTTTTTGATTGGAAAACCAATCGAAAAAAGTGAGGAGCGCAAGGGATGTCGTTCAAATATCAAAAATATCCCAAACAAAGAGGCCGATCTCGAAAATGGCACCTTGATCTTTGTTTCGTTTTCTATGCCGAAAGCTTCTCTGAAGGAACTGAGCGATCAATGCCAAAAGTACGGAGCAACTTTGGTTATTCGTGGATTGTACGAAGGCTCCTTTACAAAAACTAAAGATAAAATTCTGGAAATTAGTGAAACCGGACTGAACCTAGATATCACCCCTGAGCTTTTCAAAAGATACGACATACATAAAGTGCCGACGTTTGTTTTGATCAAAAACGGAGAGGAAGTCAGTCGGCTTTCGGGAAATGTAACCTTTGAATTCGTTAGCGAGAAATTTATGGAGAATGAGAAATGAAAATTCTTTCGGTGATTTTTCTTTTTGTTTTGGATTTATTCGGAATGGAGAAATCATTTCAAGATGGGAAACAGGTTGCTGAAAAAGCTTCAAAGGACGAAAAAGTAAATGAGTCCAGCGTCACGCTGGTGCCGCAATTTCAGAAAGGATTTCACATTGATCAGAGCGAAACATCGAAGGCGTTTGAATATTTGGAGAAAAACGAAAACACACGAGCTGTAAAAGAAATTCATGAGGAAAGGTCAATATATATTGTAGACGAAAAAGAGCCGTTTATGGAAAGGGCGGAAAACATACACAAAGATCCAAACAAACATCTGGAAGAATCTGACGAAGTTGCTGGCGGCTCCAACAGATTCACCATTGAATATTGCGAAGAATGTCCAGACGAAGAATATATGGTGACCGCTCGCAAGACCAAAAAGCGATATGTGCAGGGCGGCCTCATGAAAATTATCGGTGATTTTTTTTGCTGATATTTCAGATGTTTTTCTGATATTTCACCTTTTTTTATCGCATGCCACCGTGGCAAAAAGCAATCGATCAGCTGGTATCTTTGCTACTTTTTTATGTGTTTTTATATCATGTAAGTCCGCTGTATGAGGCCTTAATGTTTGAAATTGCTCAAATACCAACAAAAAACTTGATAATTTTTCATGAGGCCGCCCTGGCGATATGTGTATTTGCAAACGCCGCCATATATCACAGCCGGACACAACTGCGACAATCACGGCTGGTTGAGTATTCGCGCAGAAATTGTCAATGAGCCGGAAGCCGTTTTTCGTGAAGATGGGCAATTTGAAAACATACGGCTAACCGGAAAAACTCAAAATGATGCTGTTATTAGCGAGTATTATTCGGTCAATGGTGTACAAATTGAACTGAAAAAAACCATCTATCAAAATGGTTCTCCATGGATACGTCCAGGCTGCTATCTTGTGCCAGCTCTTCAGGGAAACGTTGTTGATTCGGCGGATTTAATCAGAAAATTGCTGGGCGGAGCAAACGATGAAGATCTGTGGTGGGGAGACATAGGCAATGCGCATCTTTATCATCGCGTAGTAAATGATACCGGAGAGCATTATTGGATTTTGGACGATGCATGTCAGCATTATAGAGAGCTGTGTCGGCAAGGATTGTGCCGATATCACACAATGGTGGAAGATCCACCAAGTGATAAATTCTGGAAAGGAAAGAAAGTTAATGGCTCCTGGGGACAGACAGTGACTTTTGCTTGCAAAGCCGCTTGCAAAGATACATGCAAAGCACTAAGGGCACGTGGCTGTTCTCGAGAAACCAATCCTGAGTGTCTGCAAAAAATTGGCAGCAAATGCGTGAGATGGAGATGGAAATTCAAATGCACCGACAAAGTCAAAGTAGACAGTCATAAATATCCTGGGAAAACGGCGTTTTGTTTGGGTGGAGATTGCGTCGATTCCAGTTTCGAATCCGACAAAGACATGATTCAAGCATTGTGATATTTATCAATTTTGGAAGCCGCGCGAAAAGAGTTCGATGGCACAAAAAACATTCAAATTTTCAAGGGAAAGCCATATAGCTGCACGAGATTTCCGCTCTCCTTCAAAGATTGTTGCGGATGCAAAGGTTGGGGCGAAAAACTCGGTCTCACCAGTTGCGATCGTGATTCAAAAGAGGTTGGAAAACTTCGAGATCAAGGAAAATGCATACGCATTGGAACCTACTGTGCTGAAAAAATCAATGTGGGGTTAGCTAAATTCTGTTTGAGAGAAAAGACAGTTTTCTGCTGTTTCGGTAGTAAATTCGCAAAGCTTTTGCAGGAGCAAGGAAAGGCTCAACTGAGACAAAATTTCGGATCGCCACAGGAGCCGAATTGCCGCGGATTTTCTCCGGAAGAATTAAGTCGCATTGATTTCTCAAATCTAGATTTGACGGAAATAGTCGAGGAAGTCATGAGCAAGTTCAAAGCGCCAGACATGGCCAAAGCTAGCAAGCATTTCGCTTCTGGAAGTGAGTTGAATCGAATCCGAGAAAATATGAAGAAAAAAGTCGGAAACACAAGTCAGCGAGAAGGAGCATATTTGCAGGAAAACATGAAACATTTAACGGTATCAGTAAAATGAGTGATGCGTGCCGCATGGGCGATAATGGCTTTGCCTCCAAGTTGAAAGGTATGCGAGATGTGCTTGCTAAAAATAAGTGTGCCCAGCGTCACGCTGTTACAATGAAGCTGCTCGCGATAGCAATAAGCGTGTCCAGCATCATGCTGGCGGAGGCTGATTATTTTTGTGAACATGAAAAAGGCTGGCATTGGTACCAATCGATTCCTGAGCCAGATGATGAAAAAGAAAAGCCAGATTCAAAGTTAGGTTTGCCAGCGCTCGAAAGATTGAAGAAATATCAGCAAGAATTGGAAGAAGCTAAAGCGGAAGCTGTTCTGAATCCATCTCCGCAGAATGTGGCGCACTATCAGCGAATGCAGTACGCAATGCTGGAAAAATCTGGGGTTTTTGCGAAAGTATGGATGCAAAATGTATACAAAGATCAATCTTTGGATTATACGCAGAAATTTCCAGTATCTGCTGGAGCGAGACACATATATCTTCGAGAACAGCGGGAGGAAAGGGAGCAGAAAATCCAGAAACTTTCCCAAGAATATGGACTATTTTTCTTTTTCAAGAACGAATGTCCATATTGTGATGCATTTGCTCCGGTTGTTAAGGGGTTCAGCGAAAAATACGAATGGGAAGTGCTGGCCATTAGTGAATTTGGCGAGAAAAACGAGCTGTTTCAGCGAAATGTTCGCGACAACGGATTGGCGGAAACTTGGGGCGTAAATACATATCCGTCTCTTTTTGCGGTAAATCCGGAAACTGGACACGTAATTCCAATTGCTGTTGGTATGATATCCATCGAGGAAATGGAGGAACGCATTTTGTCCATCGTTGGTGATGAAAATGGAGAAGAAAAATGAAAAAATCTGTTGTTTTATGTGTATTAATTTACGAGAACGTTTTCGGAGGTATAGGCGCGAATCTCGAGAGTTTTTTCAACAAACTTGGCACCACCAGTAACTCGACAAGTCCGGGAGTGCATCAAGATCAAAGTGCTGGATACTACAGTGGAGGTGGGCTCAGTCTGAGAAATCGCACGAAAAATGCTCAAATGGCAATGCTTCAATTGCCGAGTTTTAAGGCGGGATGTGGCGGTATCGACATGTTTCTCGGTGGTTTTTCTCACATCAGTAGTCAGCAGTTAGTGCAAACTCTGAAATCCATAGGCACCAGTGCCGCAACCTATGCTTTCAAGTTAGCGATAAAAACAGTAGCTCCCATGGTGGAAACGGCCATGGCGGAGTTGGAGAATATTGCGTCAAAAATTAATCAGGCGAATATCAATTCCTGCGAGACTGCCGCAACACTGCTGGGCGGAATTCTTCCGAAATCTGATCTTACTAGCCGACATTTGTGCACTTCCATGGGAACGAGTTCGAACATGTTCAAGGATTGGGCTGCTGCACGCCAAGGTTGTGGCAATGGAGCGGAACGATCCTCTACAATGCCCAGGAAAAATGATCTGCAAGATTATAAGGATATTTTGTTCGACGAATTCAATGTCGCTTGGGAGGTTATCAAGCGAAACAATCAATTGAAATCAGATACAGAATTGGCTCATCTGTGCATGACTTTGTCCGGAACAATTGTTGCTTTCAAAGAAGGCGAAAGAAGAAGAGTCGTTACCTACGAAAGTAAAGCGGATGACGATCTCATCAAGGCTCTTTTTGAAGGGGGAGACACTGAAATCTACGCATGTGCTGGAAGCAACAAAGAAAAATGCCTGAATGTTGAAAAACACAAATACACAATTCCGGCGGCCAAGTCGTTTGCGATGAAAGTGCGAAAAATGCTAGAAGACATCACCCACAAAGCCACCAAAGACGAAGCGTTATCTCAGCAGGAAATTGCGTTTATTGGCTCAGTGCGTTTGCCTGTCTACAAGATGGTCAATGTGCTAGCCACCTATCGGAGAGCGGAATTTCATCTGCAGGATTTCACGGACATTATCAGCGTTGATTTTATTCACCAATATGTAACAGAAGTTTTAGATTTAATGTTGCAAGAAGTCTCGAATTTGAGGAATGCTCAGGTATCAAACGAAGAAATCAGTCGGTTTATTGCGCAATTGCAGATGGCGAAAGCCAACATAAACCGCAAAAGGAAAATGGCCTATGAGCAAATAAATCAGATGCTACTTATGATTGAAAGCACAAAGATTTATGAAAAGAAACTGGAGCACACTTTCGACTCCCTGCAAAAGGGAGCGCAATAATGGACATATACACCATAGGTGGTGGCGAAATCGTCTACGAAGTTCTGAAATCCGTATCCATGTGTTTGAATGGAGGCGGAGGAACACTGCGCGGCATGCTCACAATCGGAAGCATGGCTGCCGCTTTCATGGTGTATTTCATGATTTTGTACGGCAATATCGAGCAGATTTTGAGAACTTGGGCGTTGCCGTTGATGCTCATGCTGCATTTGCTGTTTCTGCCGACGGCTACGGTTTGGATCAAAGATACCATCACAAAATATCATTACAAAATCGACAAAGTGCCATATGGACTGGCTGTTTTTGCATCGAATATCAGCAAAATCGGTTTGGCTCTTACCGAAATGGTGGAGCAGAATTTCTCTACACCGGACGATATGAAATATCAGAAAAGCGGCATGATGTTTGGATCGGATATTTTGGAAAGATCGAAGACGTTCAAAATAGTAAATCCGAATTTTCGCGAAAATATGAGGAATTTCGTCGGGCAATGCGTAAAATACGACATCATGCTGAATGGAAAATATTCATTCGAACAATTGCGGAATTCCTCTGATTTGTGTGGACTGGTTACGAGCAATTCATCTCAAAACAGAGGCATATTTTGGATACCAATAGACGGCAGGGGCAAAGCTACCTATGTAACTTGTGCTGGAGCAGTGCAGAAATTCAATCAGGCTTGGGCGGCGGAATTGGATAAGTCGTTTTCTATCTTGGGACGACAGTTTTTCAGCGGAAGATTCATAGGCCATTCTGGAGCCCATCAGAATAAATTCGTGATGAATTCTAGCATGGAAGGCGCTTTGAAACGCGAAATCGTCGGGAATTTGCAGAGTACAGCTGCATATCTGGGAGACTTGTCATCATCGGCGGAAGAAGTTCTAAAGCAAAATGTCATGATCAACGCTCTAGAAGACAGCGCTTCCGAGAATTCCAAAGCTGCTGGAAACCTTCTTTCTTATTCCGAAAGTAAAGCTTTGCTTCAAGAAAATTATTCCTTTGAAACTGTAGGTCGTCTTGCGGCGAAACTCCTTCCCATAATGAAAGCCGTGATCGAGGCTTTGGCCTACGCGTGTTTCGTATTCATTATTCCGCTGTGTATGATCCCAAGCGGCTATAAATTTCTCATGAATTGGATAGCGATTTTAGTGTGGCTACAGGCGTGGCCGCCAATGTACGCGATTTTGAATTTCATAATGAACATTGCTGCGCGAGCGTCAACTCTTTCAGAAATTGGCACTGCCGGAGGATTCACTATTGCCAATTATGTCGGGATATCAGATGCAAACGCCGAAATGAAAATCCTTGCTGGATATTTGGCCATGAGCATTCCATTTATCTGCATTGCGGTTGTGAAAGGAGTCGGAACTTTTGTGCATCTGGCCGGACAAATGACTGGAACAAGTATGCAGGCAGCGTCTTCCGGAGCGGCTGAAATAGCAGCTGGAAATTTTTCCTATGGAAACGTAAGTATGGGCAACACTCAGCTGGGGAATTATTCGCAGTTGCAGCGGAATTTCAGCAGCTCTTTAGTGGCGGCGGATCATACGCTAATGCAGGGTAGAGAACAGGTGAGATACGGTGCAGACGGCAGTCATTTGTTTACGCAACAAGTCAGCTCCGGTAGTGTAAACGGCACCTTTGATTCCGGCGAAAGTATTGCTCAAAGCGTGATGTTGCAAAAGGCTCGTAGCGAATTGAGGGGCACGGAAACGTCTCTGGCTCAAGCAAATAGCATACGAGACAGCAGTGCCATGGATCTATCGCGGCAAGTCAGTCAATCCATCAACGACAATACGACTGATACTTTGGGACTCAGCGGTTCTCAGGCACAGACTTTTCAGAAGGCGCTGAGAGTGGTAACGGGACACGGAAATACCGACGACTATTCACAGGCTTCACATACAACAGCAGGGGTTAATGGAGGAATTGGAAAAGGATCAATTTTTGGAGGAGGAATTAGTGGCAATACGAGCGCAGATGCGCGCAATGCCAAAAATTTCAACGAAAGTCATCAATCTCAAAATGATATGAGCTATAATGAAGCGTCTGGAATAGTAAAGAGTTACGCCAATTCCGTCGCACATTCCAACGCCAATAGCGAGGTTAAGAGTTCAGCGGACAAGTATCTGCAAAGTGTTGAGAAATCTGAAACTCTTGGCGCGAGAAAAAGCGCTCTGGAACAGGAGCTACACAGCATGACTGAATCCTTCAGCAAGAATAGAAGCATTGGAATGTCAACGAAAATGTCTCTGCATGATGATGCCCGAGAAGAATTAGTGCAGAGCCTGGGAGTCAGTCATGAAGAAG
>BNWE01000054.1 GCA_025998595.1 Alphaproteobacteria bacterium
CTTGTTGAAAATTTCTTCAGCAAGATAAAATGGTTCAGAAGAGTGTTTTCTAGGTTTTGTAAAACTTCGTCTTCATATATGTCCTTTTTATATATCGCAGGAGCTCTTATATGGTTACGATAATTTCTCTAACAGGACCTAATAGAGGGAGCTGGCCATAAAGTAATTTTCCTACCGCCATATTCGCCGGATTTAAACCATATTGAACACTTCTGGGATTGGTTGAAAAACAAAATTAGAGACATTGCTCATCAATTCGAGATCTTGGAACTTGCCATAATGGCCGCAGTAAACGCAAAGTAAAAATGGTTTACCACCCCCTGAGTTTTTGGCAGCGCAAAAATATAGGATGTTTTTAGAAAAACAGGTCAATTATTTGGTTGCCTATTCAAAAAATAAAGTGTTTTTTTGTACAAAAAGGTATCGCAAAGTTGAATTTTTGCTACTTTTTTCGTCAAATAACCACGCTACAAAAAACTCCAGGGGTGGTAAGCATCAAGATATATTTTTATTTTTTATGTTTTTTCTTATTTAGGGGGTAATTTCATGCGGAGTTAGGGGGTAGAAATGTACAACATCTCGATGACATTATGCTACAGAGAAATTTTGTTGAGAAATACCAAAAAAATGTACATATATGATTGCATATGGTGTAAATATAATGTATATATCTTAGTTAATGTGTATTAGGAAATTCGCTTAAAATCAACAAATTTTTTTGCGAAGTGTGTGTATAGTGTACTTATAATTACGGAGTTTTTTGACATGAAGAAAAAAGCATTGGTTGCTTCGGCTGCATTGTTTGCGGCTGTTGATTTCACGTCCGCTATGAAGCTGGAGTCATACAACGTCTCGAATGGGATGAGCGGAATGGGGCGGGATATCGTTCTAAGGTTAATGAATATTGCTGGAAATGACTCGGAAAAAATTAGAAATTTGACATTCAGTAAGCTCCATTATCAATGGAAAAAACATTTTTATTTTTTAGATGGACGTAAAAAGTTACAGAAAGTTCCTGGGATGGAAAATCGGCCTTTTACGCAAGCGGAATTTAATACAGGAGCCGCTGCAGCATTTAGAGCTGTTAATGCTTTTTTGGAAGCAAGAGCGCAGGCTGTGCTAGGAATTGTTCCGCCACAACCTACAAATTACGGCATAGCAAAAATAGCACTGGAAAATGCGTTGTTAGCAATGTCGCAACGAAAAGCGCCATTTGTGCAAGCGCCAGCTGCGATGGCAATAGCGGCTTTAGTACTACAAGCAAAGGAAGATGATCCTAACGTGGTAGCGCTAGAAACGCCTGATGGCCGCCTGACTGTGTCCACATCTTCTATTGTGCTAGAGGCGCTAATAAATAGTGTATGGCGAAATGCATCAAATGTGGAACGTGTGATACGAAAGCAAGGACTGGCGCCTTTTCTTGTTAATAAGCTAATTCATGAGCTTGGCAATAAGAGTACGCGCGCTGGAGCTGCAGATGAGTTAGATAACGTGCTACAAGAAAAATTCACTCCCTGGACACTAATAAATTATGTTAATGTATCCAATCTAACGAATCTTCTTAATGCATCAGCTTATGTTTGGCTTAACGATCTAGATGATGAATACGGCAAGTCTTACCAAGTGTGCAATAATGCTTTAAAGCTTTTAAATACTATGGTGCGCAAAAATCCAAAAATAGCAACAAGAAATCTTCTTAATGCGCTGCCTAATTTGTTTAGTGATGGTGGCGATGGCGTGAGCGATGGAGCTCTAAAGCTTTTAGGCCGCATAGTGAAAAAGAATCCTGATTTTATTACAGACGATTTTGTTAAAACACTAATTCTCCAACTCGGCGATTATAATGGCAACTATTCAGACAAGAGCGGTTATGCTGCATTAGTTTTAGGAAGCACAGCAATAGCGAATGGTAATTTTGCCAAGCGGATTTTTGATGCGCTATTTTCCATGATTATTAGGTATGAGAAACCCCACTTTTTTACCATAATGGCTGTGCGGGACATGGTAAACGCGAATAAAGATTTTGCTACAGATGGACTCTTTGAAGCCCTGTTTCTCCTACTTAGTCATGATGATGTATATATGAGATTGCGTGCCGTAGATGCTTTAGATGAAATGGTGCAAGCGAATCCTAAATTCGCCACAGAAGCTCTTGCCGACAAGCTAATATATATGTCACTAAATGATTTTGATGAAGATATAGATATAGTTGCCATATATGCTTTAGGGAGTGTGCTAAAAGCCGCGCCTAATTTTGATACGAAGAACGTTATTAGTACGCTAACACATTTGGCGGATGATGATTCGAATGATGATGTGCGTCTTGTCGCTATGTTGGCTTTGCAAGATAAGGGAAATATAGCAAAATTTATTGATGAGTTAATTCAAGTGTCGCTAAATACTTCCGCTGATGAGAATGATCGCATTCGTGCTGTATATACTTTAGGAAGTGTCATAAGAAGAGCTGACAAAATTGTTGACACGAAGACTCTTGTCGATACGCTAATTGATCTGTCGCAAAGCAACTCTAAGATGCGCAAAACGGCTGTTTTTATGTTAACTCATCTGGCGAAAGACAACCTTGTTGATAGAAAGAGAGTTGTTGACCTATTGATTCGTATTTCGAATGATCTCAATGCCAATGTACGCGAGACAGCTGTATATGAGTTAACTTGTTTGTTAGAAAATGAGTCGGAGTCAGATGCCGATGGGGTGGAGGCAGTTGATGAAACTTCTAATATTATTGATGCGCTAGTGTATTTGTTAAAAAATAATTCTAATGCTGATGTATGTAAGAAAGCTGAGGAATTTTTGCGCAAAGGCAATTTTTATGCCCCTCTTTTCTATGATCTTGAATCGATATTGGGACTACGCGATTATGCCGCAACAGGGCGTACTATTCCTGTATTAGACACACAAAATCCCATAAACCTGGAAGAAGTTGACGTTCCTGGCATTGGAGATTGCGGCTATCATGCAATATATTATGGAATAGATCCTGATCATATGGGGGCACATGAATACGATCGTTCTCAGACAGGTGAACATAGAGCGCTTCTGCTAGGTAGAGTAAGAGCCGCTCTGAATGAACCACAATATGCGCAGCAAGTGCGGAAGCTGATTGCTCAAGAAATGACAGATCGTTTCGCCAGGGATGAAATAGGGGCGTTTTTTGCTACAACGACACTGAATCTGAATGCTCTTAGAGAACTAGGAGTCCATGGCAACTACGATGCTATTGAGGCCGCTATAGCTGAAGCTCCAGGAGTTGTTGAGGCATATGTTGATTTCCTCAACAATCGACCAGATGTTGAGAATTGGTTGCAGATCGCTCCATTATTTGGTCAAGCGAGAGGAAACGTAGCCGACGCGATAGCTCTTGTGCATAACTTACATCTTGTTTTTGTTGAAGGAAGAGAGAATCAGGCAGCATTTGGAAGGATTCTTCATGAATCTCCGAATCCAGGTAGGCCAGTGTATGTAATACAAAGCTCAGATATCCATTATCGTGCGGCGAAAATTAAGTCCTCTATTTAATTAGCTAAAAAACAAATTCAAGCAGAAATGGCGTACGTGTTATTCTCTAAAATGGTCGATCAGCTATTTTAGAGAATAACAGTTAATACAGTTGGATATCCGCCTTGTCCTTTAGGATGGGAGGACGTCAACTTCTTGACGCCATTAGCGTCCATCCGACTCGGCTCTTTACAACTGTGAATTGTGACATTATCATCAATACCGTCCCGTTGGTTGTAAGGAAAACGATCTGTGGAAAATGATGGAATAGAAAGTAGCGGCAATTCTGAATCAATAGCTGGCATAGCATTTTCGCCTAAGGAGATGCTTGTTATACATGAACTTGTAGTGGGAGAATCCTATAAGGTAATTGCAGCAAAACTATCGATGTCTGAGAGAAATGTGCAGTATCATGTGAAAAATATCATGAACAAGGTCAGATGCAATTCCAAATCGGCTCTAATGGCCTTTTTCAACGCCAATGGAATCTTTCCGGACGATGAGCTCTATGTTCAAAAATTATCCTCCGGTAGATATCTGCGAAAAATCGCTGCCTTTCTTTTGGGAGGAATTATCGTAGCGGTAGCATCGTTCTATGTCTACAATAAAAACAAGAGCGTTACAGTCATGGATCTACCGGAATTTCACGAGAATTTTCTAAAGCGTGTTAAGCTCCTATCCAAGATAAATGAAATTTTAAAATCACAGAATGGAATACGAATGGTGGTCATCGCGGGTAGCGGAGGAGTTGGGAAAACCACATTGGGCAGAGAAGTTTTGAGTTCGTCGAAATGTTCGGTAAAGTGGGAAATAAATGCCGAAACAAGCGATAGTCTGTATAATTCGTTTTTTGATCTTGCCAGCCAATTAGCCATAGAAAATGAATCCCAAAAAGAATTGGAAATCATCAAAGATATTATGGACGCCGAAGAAAAAAGAAAAAGACTTGTGAAGCTTACATCAACTCTTCTGAAAGAAGTGGGAAATTGGCGTCTGCTTTTTGATAATGTGGAATCGATGAAAGGCATAAATCAATATCTGCCTCACAATTCGGAGTATTGGGGGAACGGCAGCATAATAATTACTACTCGCAACGAGAATATTCAAAATGTTAATTCCATAGATTCATCCTGGATTGTTAATGTCGGTCTTTTGGCGGATGAAGAACAGCAGAAATTATTTTGCGACATACTCTATAAATCCGAGTTCAAAGAATTGGACAAAAATCTACAGGCGAAAATCAGGAAATTTCTCCGGAACATTCCGAAAATGCCTCTAGATGTCTGCGCGGCCGCATACTATTTGAAAAACACTAAGATATCTCTGGATGACTACGAAAAAATCGTGGAAACCTCCTATAGAGATTTGAATGAAGCCCAGAAAACTTTATTGGAAGAAAACGTCAACTACAGTAGAACCAGATACAGTATTATAAGCTCTGTGTTTGAAGAAATCCTGAAGGGAAATCCCAAATTCAAGTCACAGTTATTGTTCATGTGTTTGCTGGATTCTCAGGATATCCCTAAGAGTCTACTGAAAATTTTTAGCGATTCCATCTCCGCTGACAAGTTCATATATGACCTCAGAAAAAACTCTCTGATTTCAGATGCTACAGATGTTTTTTCCATACACAGAAGCAGTCAAAGAATAGGACTCGATTATATTCTCGGCATTCTCACCAGCGAAGAAAAAAAACAAATGTTGAAAGATCTGATTTCCATTCTAACTCCCTACGAAAAATTGGAAGCCATATCCTGCAATTCGGTGAAATTAATTCCGCATCTTGAGGCATTTCTAAATAAATTATCCTTCGTTGGAGCCCAGGATTTTTCTATTGAAAAAAACCAAATAGATTTACTGCTTACCGTTGGGAATATTCTCAGATACAAAGCTTATAGAATTAAAGATTCTCTAGACTTTTTTCAAAAAGCTCTGGAGCTAAATAAAACATGCAAATATCTAGATCAGATGACTATTGCATTGGTCAATCTGAAAATAGGCGAAATCTATACCTTAATGAGCGAAAACAATCAGGCCATGTCATATCTGGAGAAAAGCCTGAATTCTCTGCAGGATCGCCCGATGAATTTGGCTAGAGCTTATCGCCTCATTGGAATCATTCACATGAGAAACGATCATTTTGATGAAGCCAATAAATATTTCGTCCTTGCCAACGTGACGCTAACCGCATCTACTGCTCCATCTGAGATAGTGGTTGCACCACTGGCGTTTCCTCATATCGAAACAGCTCAAACACCAAAGATAGCGCTCACACACGTTTCGGAAGATGGCGAGGCCGTAAATGCATGTGTCGCAGACGCCAGCGACACACTGGCTGACATGGCTTTTAACTATTTAATGAACGGCATTAATCGAAACGATGCATCGAAATCGGTGGAAATAATGAAAAAAGCTATAGATGTGTTATTATCGGCAAAAGTCGATTCCAATTCCAAATCCTATGGAAAAATCCAAAGTAGATTAGCAGTTCACATGAGTAGATTAGCCGGCATATACAATGCGTTGGGAAAGTATGATCTCGCATTGAAAACAGCGCAGGAGGCGGAAGATATTATTCAGAAATCGTTGGCAGCAAATAGCGATATTATCTATGCTCAGGGAATAATTGCGCGAGAAAGAGGGCTTTCTTATTTGCGATTAAATAAAGAAAAAGAAGCCTACAATTATTTTATGGAAGCGAAAAAGATTTTTTCCCGAGCTAGCGTTGGAGATTACCTGTTTCGACTGAAGATGCATGAAGCGGAAGCGTTGGTTCGACTAAATCGATTGGACGAAGCTTTTCAAGCCTGTGAAGCAATGTTTTCCACAAAAAATCGTGAACGTAACAATTACTGCGATTTGTTTTTCAATACTTGCTACTACCATGCAGCTGTAATTAAGTATCGGCAAAATGATATCCATTCTGCAAGAGAATACTTCAAGAATTTTTTTGCGTCTATGCTGGCTCTTTGCAAAAATATTCTATCAAAAGAAAAATACGACGAACTTCTCAGGCAAAACGCTTTCGAAAAAAATCCATCTGACATAAAAACCTGCTTTGAAAATAGTCTAAAAATCTTTGAGGCTATCTATTGGAAAGATTACGAATTCATCAAATACTACATCCAGCCTGCAGTTGGCTCCGTTTAATGTTTGGTCCCGTCACATCATAATATAGAAAGTTTCTAGGCAAACATAGCGGAAAAGTTTTACAATGCAGCCAAGGTTTCCATCAAAAGACAAAAGGCGGCTTCGACGGTGCATTTGGCGTCTCCTGCGTTTTTGACGCAGTTTTGGTTTGTCGAATCATGCGCCCTAGATAATGCCTAGTATTTTAGCTGTTTTGCTCTATCGTTGTCGCATGCTGCGACGTCTTCTAGGTAAAATTTTAGCAAGACTCACTCTGGCCATCTGTGTAATATTGCATTTTTAAACATTTTGCCTGGTCGTAGAGTTTTTTGAATGTTGCAATATCGTGCTTGCCTGCTCCCCCATGCGATAGTCTTTTTTACTCTATCAACAAACGAAGAAAAATTCTAATATATTTTTACATACTTTTTTATTAACAGAGCTAGAAATAAAAAAAAATTATGATATACTTAATGTTAATTTTTAAGGGAGCTGGAAGTGAAGAAAATTAAATTAATCGACATTTGTATTGCTGCGATGGTAGTAGGTTTCGGAATTGAAGAAGCGCACGGAATGATAGATGAAACATCCCAGGTGCAACAATCAGAATCGCTAGTTGACATTAGCAATCCAGATAAGATTGGACGCACAACATACAAAAATGGAGACGTCTATATCGGAGGTTTGATCAATGGTATAAGAGAAGGGAAGGGGACCCTTGTCTATAGCAATGGAGCTAGATATGATGGACAGTGGCGAGATGGCAAATGGGATGGGGAAGGGGTATATATATGGGCCAATAGGGACGTCTATGTAGGATTTTTCAAAGAAGGTACCGTAAATGGAATAGGAAAAAAAACCTGGTTCAACACTGGAAATAGCTATGAAGGAGAGTTTCTAAATGAAAAACCCCATGGAAAAGGAATCTATACATTTAAAAGTGGAAGCGTCTATACCGGAGAGATGAATGATGGTTGCATAAGCGGAATAGGCGAAATCAGATTTCACAATAAAAATAGATATATCGGAGAGTGGATAAGTGATAAAAAATACGGGAAAGGAACATATATATTTGCTGATGGAAGCGTCTATGAAGGAGACTACAAAGACGATTTAAGGAATGGAGTGGGAAAAATCACATATGCCGATGGAAATAGTTATGAAGGGCAGTGGAAAAATGATAAAATCCATGGAAAAGGAATCTATAAATTTGCCAATAAAGACGTCTATGTCGGAGATTTCGTAGCAGGTATAAGGGCGGGAGAAGGAACGCTTACATATTCCACTGGAGATACATATGTGGGACATTTCGAGAAAAATAAACTACATGGGAAAGGAACGCTTACATACAAAAGCGGAAGCGTTTATACAGGAGACTATAAAGAAGACGCAATGGACGGACAGGGAATGGTGAAATATTCCAATGGAGACATGTATAACGGCGGATGGAAAGATGGTAGAAAACACGGAAAAGGAACATATACATATGCCTGTGGAAGCGTCTATGAAGGAGACTACAGAGAAGACATAAGGAATGGACAGGGAAGAATCTCATATTCCAACGGAGACATGTACGAAGGCGGATGGGAAAATGATAAAAGATATGGACAGGGAAGATATACATATGCCAATGGGAATCTCTATGAAGGGTGGTTCGAGGGAATATATTTGACAGGGCAATAGCGAAGTAAGGAGAGCGTAAGGTATTTTGTGTAAATGTCAGGAACGCCCTCCACCTGAAGCCGCGACCTTATCCAGGCTGTCGCCGAACAGAATCATCAACTGTAACCCTGTTCACGAACAACCAAAAAAGAGTTAAAGTAGATATTATTTTGCGTAGAGGTTGACGAGATGTTAAGTTTTGAAATGGTATTGAAGCATGATCGCCTAATGAAGTCTCTAACAGGTCTGA
>BNWE01000055.1 GCA_025998595.1 Alphaproteobacteria bacterium
AATCATCAACAAAGCAGAACAATTCTGTGATATCATGTCTCATGGCTAAAACCTCTTAATTTAATTTAAATAGATTTTAGCCATTCTTTCTCTGCTTTCAAGCGCTTTTAATCCATTATTCGCGTTAATAATAAGCCTGAAATAGTGACGGCAAATGCATCGTATAGGGAGCAATGGATTCGCACCGATATTGATGACATCGGCATTGATAACGGCGGCTGGTTCATAGCTTCTTCAGGCGGAAAATTGCATCTTCTTAACGGGACATATGGTCAATGGAAGACATTTGATGGACAAAAGTGCACAAAAGTTGCGAACATTGGATATGGATCTTTTTCCTACAATCGCAATGTGTACGGGGCGATGCGACTCTGCTTTGCAGGAAACCACGCTTATTATCATAATGGTTTTGACTTATTGGACCTGGACAAATGTGGCAGACAAAATATGGTTTTTTCTAACACACCTTCGAGCATCTTTTCAGATGCAAAAGGAGACTTATATGCTCTTGGTTTGGATAATGGAGATGTTTGGAAGTTGGATGGCAAAGCTTGGAAGGATGCTGGGGTACAACCGATATACCGCAGTTGGGATCTGAAATGTTTTTTGTCCCCGTGTTTTGATGCAGAAGGAAATATCTATGCTACCGCGCGAAGAGATAAGAATGAGAATGAGAGCGAAATAGTTCTGATAAAGTACACTCCGAACGGCGGTGGGTGGAGTTTACTTGAAAAGACAGCCATCAATGATCGTCTACGAATCTGTAGTGATGGGAAATATGTATATGCTACTAGCGGGAAAAGGCTGCTGAAGTTGAACGGAGATAATGGGTGGACTGTGATTGGGGAATCTAGTGAAGGATATTCTTTTGGAAGAGAGCTTTGCTCTGTTGAAAAAAAGTTGTATGCTACGGCATTTACAGACGAAGACCATTGTTATCGCGATCATCACCTGGAGCTTTTCACCAATATACCGCATATAAAAAGAGACACTCAGCGAAAAAGCATTGAAGAAGATGGGGCAGTAGAAAGTAGCGTCGATGCACCCGCACCAGAGCCTGTCAGCATACCGCATATAAAAAGAGACACACAGCGAAAAAACATTGAAGAAGAGTATGCAGTAGAAGGTAGCGTCGATGCACCCGCACCAGAGCCTGTCAACATACCGCATATTAGCAGATAGTAGCTTATATGTAGATATACAATAAAAGCAGCTGTTTGCCTGAGCAAAGGTCAAGCCTCCGCCCCGTAACCTACCGTCTGATCACCAGTTGATATATTCCTCAGCAGGGATTCGATCTTTTCTGCGGTTTCGAAGGAGTCATCCACGAAAAACTGCAGATCCGGCACTGATTTCAGACGCAGGTTGGAGCCCAGGTGGTATCTCAATCGAGGCGAGTGCTTTTGCAGAAATGAAACGCCGTCTTCGTTGCTAAATTTATTGGAAATGGAGACGACGAATACTTTGGCGTGTTTCAGGCATGAACTGACGACGACGTCCGTTATGGATATCAGCGCCGGTTGTACACAGGCGAAATCTTCGTCAAAAATGTTGCATTTAAAAAGAAAGTCGGATAGCACTTTCTTTATTTCCGTCGCGACTCTCTGCTGTCTAGAATTCTTTTTTTGCTGCATGATGTCTATAGTTGACGAGCAACTTCCTCCAGTTCGAAACACTCGATGATATCACCGACGTGTATATCGTTGTAATTTTCAAGAGATATACCGCACTCGAATCCCGCTCTCACTTCTTTTACATCGTCCTTCATTCTCTTGACGGATTTTATGTCGCAGGTATACACAATGACGCCGTTTCTCATTAGTCTTGCCTTGGCGTTGCGCTTGATAATTCCGTCCTGCACTAAACAGCCGGCAATTCGACCGAGCTTGGACACATCGAATGTACGTCTCACTTCTGCCGATCCGAAAATATTTTCCTTGATATCCGGCGTCAACAATCCAGAAAGAAGTGATTTTACGTCGTCAATGAGGTCGTATATTATCGAATAGTACTTTACTTGCAATTTATCGCGCAATATCTGCTCTCGCGCCTGCATGTTCGCCCGTATATTGAAGCCGAGAATCAGCGCATTCGACGCCCTTGCGAGAGATACGTCGCTTTCGGTAATTTCTCCAATACCCGAATGAATGACCTTTACGGCCACTTCTTCTGTCGAAAGCTTCTGTATGCTCGTACAAATTGCTTCGGACGATCCCTGCACATCGGCTTTTACGATAACCGACAGTACCTTGAGTTTCTCGTCCGTTTCCAATTGGGAGAACATCTGCTCCACGCTGCCACGGGAGGAAACCACCCACGACTGCTCTCTTCTCTTTCTATCACGATAGGTGGCGATCTCTCGCGCCTTGTTCTCATCGCCTACAATGACGAAATCATCGCCGGGAATTGTGCTGCCATTGAATCCAACGACCTCTCCCGGAGATCCTGGCGTTAATTCTTTTAGAATTTCGTTGCGATAATTTTTTATGGCTTTCACTCTTCCGAAGACACTTCCGGAGACGAAAATATCTCCTATTTTCAGAGTCCCTTTTTCTATCAGGATCGTAGCGACCGGCCCCTGCCCTTTTTCCACTCGCGATTCAATAACTACGCCTTCCGCAGAACGGTTTGGATTCGCCTTGAGCTCTAACATTTCCGCCTGCAGCAAAATTATTTCTTCCAATTTATCGAGATTAAGCCCCGTTTTCGCGGAAATTTCCACGTCCATAACTTCGCCGCCAAACGATTCCACCACAATCTCGTGATTCAGCAGATCTTTTCTCACATTATCGGGATTTGCACCGTGTTTATCCATTTTATTGATGGCCACCACAATCGGCACGCCGGCTGCTTTGGCGTGGTTTATGGCTTCTGCCGTCTGATCTTTCACGCTGTCATCGGCGGCAACCACCAGCACAACGACGTCTGTGATATTGGCGCCGCGGGATCTCATTTCCGTAAACGCCGCATGTCCAGGAGTATCGATGAACGTTATGCGACGACTGTCAGTCAGAGTAACCTGGTATGCTCCGATGCATTGGGTTATGCCGCCAGCTTCCTTCAGAGCCACGTCTGTTTTTCTGAGGGCATCCAACAGAGACGTTTTTCCGTGATCCACGTGTCCCATGATCGTGACCACCGGAGGACGAGAAACCAGATCGGAATCCACATCATCGAGCTTCATGCCGATTTCAACGTCACTTTCGCTGACTCTCTTTACTTTGTGCCCAAAATCCATGATCAATATTTCGGCAGTATCCGCATCGATAATCTGATTGGCTGTGGCCATGACGCCTAGCTTCATGAGCGCCTTTACCACATCGCCGGTTCTAACGGCCATTCGGTTGGACAGCTCCTGCACACTGATGGTCTCCGGCAAAATCACCTCCCGCACCACCTTCTGATCATCCATATTTTTGTTGGCAAACTTGTTCTTCTGTTTCGCTCTTTTCATGGCCGAATATGAACGAACATGCCCTCCTTCGTCATCACCGAACGGATTGTAAATCGAAACGCGCGATGAAGGACCTGTGTATTTTCCCTTTAGCTCTTTGATGTCCTTCTTTACGACCAGCGTCTTCTTGGCCGCGTTAGCTTTTAGTATGGCGTCGTCTTCTTCGACAAAATTTCCAGAAGAATGCTTTCCGCTTTTATGAGGCGCAACCCGTTTTCCATGGGTTGATACTTCCTTAATATCGCTTCTTACGGCGTTTTTTTCCAAGCCCCCTCTATCAACTGGAATTTGCGGCTCGAACACCATAGCATTCTGTGCTTCAACGATGGCTGCAGCGGCGGCCTCTGCAGCTGCTGCTTCCTCTTGAATTCTACGAGCTTCTTCCTCTTCCTTCCGTCTACGCTCCTCTTCTTCCTGAAGTAATTTTCTTTCAAGTTCTTGCTTTATGCGTAGCTCCGCCCGCTCTTTTTCTTCTTTTATTGCTTCCTGCACGACTTTTATGCGGGTTTCCATCTCTCGCCCCGTGAGATTCCCATTAACTCGAGAATCCATTCCCACACCAGCAGGACGACTTATTCCCGGAGTGCGCTTTTTCTTAACTTCGACGGTAACAACCTTAGATTTTCCATGGGAAAAACTCTGTCTGACCTTACCAGCTATGTTATCGGAACTCTTGTTGACATCTGCGGCGCGAGATAAACTCAAAGTGCCTTTTTTTTCCTCTGCCATATGAACTATTATCTCCTGCTCCTGCCAATTACCCTAATTAAACCAATGTTCTCTAGCTTTCATGATGACTTCGTTGGCAACAGTTGCATCAAGATCCGGCAAGATCTCCACCAACTCGTCAGCACTTAAATCAGCAAGATCATCTAACTTTATAATTTTACCCGCCGCTAATTTCAACAGCATCTTATCAGACAACAGACCAATTGCCTTTATTTTCTTATCAATCTTAAGCTTTTGTAGCTGTTCAGAAACTTCCTGTTCTTTTTTAGCCATATATTTCTGAGCTCTGGAAATCAGCTCTTCTGCCAGACCTTCATCAAACCCTTCAATGGAAGCCAGCTCCTCTTTCGGAGTATTTGCAAGTTCTTCAACCTCAAAAAATCCTTCCGTAACAAGCAGATATGCTATAACTTCATCGCAATCCAGAGCTTCCATAAACGCCTTCGACTGCAAATGATATTCCTGATTTCTCTTTTCCGTAGCTTCCGTTTCCGAAACGACAGTTACTCCCCAACCTATGAGCATGGATGCCAATCGAACGTTCTGCCCACGTCTTCCAATGGCCAGACTGAGCTGATTGTCCGGTGCCAAGACCTCGAACTTTCTGTTTTCTTCGTCCATAACGACTCTGGAGACTTCCGCTGGAGCCAGCGCGTTCACGGCAAAGGTAGCCGGATCATCGGACCAGAGAATAATATCAACTTTTTCTCCCTGCAGTTCCTGTATGATCGCCTGCACACGACTTCCGCGAACACCAACGCAGGCGCCAATCGGATCAACGCTCGTATCTCCGGTGTAAACGGCCATCTTTGCTCTACTGCCTGGATCTCTTGCAACGGCTTTTATTTCTATAACGCCATCGTAAATCTCAGGAACCTCCTGCTTGAACAATTTCGCTAGGAATTGCGGATGTGTCCTGGACAGAAATATCTGTGGTCCTCTAGGCTCTCGAGAAACGTCTACTATATATGCGCGAACTCTATCCCCAACCCGGAAGTTTTCCTTTGGAATGAGCTGATCTTTCTTTATGATGGCTTCGGTTCTTCCTATATCCAGAGTAACGGAACTAAATTCAGCGCGTTTTACCACACCGCTGATTATCTCGCCAACTCTTCCGATGAACTCGTCATATTGTTTTTCCCTTTCGGCTTCGTATATCTTCTGGGTAATAATCTGACGACCGACCTGCGCCGCAACCCTTCCGAAATTTATCGGAGGCAATGTAGTGGATAACACGGACTCCACTTCAACATTTCCGTCGACCTTCAGAGCTTCGTCCAGAGAGATTTCCGTAAATTCATTCTCGACAACTTCCTTCACGGTCAGACACTTCAGAATGGAAACATCTCCGCTCTTGCGATCTATGCTGACTCTTATGTCATGTTCGTAGCCATACTTCGACCGTGCAGCCTTCTGAATCGCCCCTTCCATGGCTTCCAAAATCTTTTCTTTTTCCAATCCTTTTTCACGAGCAACCGCATCGGAAATTTGCAGCAACTCCGGTCCATAAAAACGAGAATCAGTCCGTAACGCCGTTGACATGTCCTAAATATCCTTTATCAAACACATTCTAAAAAAAACCTCTTGACCGTTGCTTTCTTCACATCCAGATATGGAACAGCGATCTCATTGTCGACAGTATCGCACCATTCCTTCAAATAGACAATCGCATCAGAGGAATTTTGTTCAACTCTTAGTAATTTACCTGTAATTTTTTTCTTGTTGTTTCGGGGAGAACGCAATTCCAAAACAACCTCACGCCCCAAAAAACGAGGGAAATCATCGATATTATTGATGGGACGATATTCTCCCGGAGAACTCACATTAATGTTGTACTTACCTTTTATGAAGTCTTCAACGTCGAAGATGGCAGATATAATACGACTGACCGCAACGCAATCATCAACTGATACGGGCGCGTTGTCCAGACGGTCTATGTCTATGTCGACGGAAGTCACCGCTCCCGACACAATCCTCATAACCACAAGCTCATATCCCTTATTATTGAGTGGACCACCTATGGCTACAACTATTCTCTCATTTAACGACAATCTAACTCCATGATACTAATACTGCCCCAAAATACAGAAAAATATTAGATTATGCAATCTTTATATGGATAAACTGCTCATTGAAACGATTTATTTTGTGCGTGGCGTGTGCTGCACATGCGCCAATGCTATCGCGATTTTCTGAAACGTGTGCGAGTGCTATACTCTTTCTCGATAAGAATGTGGATTTTTGTTTCACTGGATCCCAACGTCGCTACGCTCCTCTGGATGACGGTAATTTCAGAGTTTCTCGTCATTCAGAGCCACGAAGTGGCGTAGGAATCCAGAAAAAGAAAAACCCAACTTCTCATCTTGAATGTGTATATCTTCAACATTGATGTCGTTTTGATATGAGTAAACGCCTGTGCTGCAGGCATCGCTATGCCGCTCCAAAAATTTTCAACAAAAACGCATAAAAGTGTTGACAAAACCTTCGGGATGTAGTATGGTAGTACTTGGGTTTTAAATATATAGGAGATTTACAATGAATAAAACCATATGTGCTATAAAAGTGTTAGTATGTGCACTGTTAGTGATTGCAGTCACATCATTAGAAGCGGCTACACCGTTATATCAAGCGGTCAAAAACGAAAACGCTGCGGCTGTGCAACAACTACTGCAGGAAGCAGGAACTGATGTAAATGCATTATTTTGGAATGACGAACCACCGTTAGTTGAAGCTGCACATAATAGTGAAATCGTCAGGCTTCTTCTAGCTGCAGGAGCAAAAGTAGATGCAATAGGTCACGGTAAAATGACGGCACTGCAACAAGCAGCCTCTTGTGGAAATGTTGAAAGTGTAGATGCTCTCATGGCAGCTGGTGCTGACGTAAATGCTGGATTACCAAATATGACACCATTGCATTTTGCAGCTTATCATGGACACTGCGCTGTTGTTGAACGCCTTCTACAGGTTCCAGGAATCGACGTGAATGCTGCACGCAACGGCGGCTTTACACCATTGCTTGAGGCAGTTTTCAATGGACACAGCGCTGTTGTTGAGCGCCTTCTACAGGTTCCAGAAATCGACGTGAATGCAGTCGAACAAAATGGCCAAACAGCTTTGGCTTATGCATTGCGAGGGGGAGATACTGCAACCGCGGAACTTCTCAAGGCACATGGAGCTAAATAAAGGGAACAAAAACGGAACATTTCTAGAGGGTGCTCCGAAAATGTACAGAAAAATATTAGATTTATGCAATCTTGATATTGAAATATGAATAATCTGTGGGGGCGACTTTTTGAAGCCGCTCCATTGTGCTTTTGGGTATCATCCAGACATTAGTGGCGTGTACACATTCGCATATTTTATAAGACGCATATGCTGCAGGCATCGCTACGCCGCCCACAAAATTTTCAACAAAAACACATAAAAAATGTTGGCAAAACCTTCGAGATGTAGTATGGTAGTTCTTGGGTTTTAAATACATAAGAGATTTACAATGAATAAAACCATATGTGCTATAAAAGTGTTAGTATGTGCACTGTTAGTGATTGCAGTCACATCATTAGAAGCAGCAACACCATTGCATCAGGCAGCTGCCAATGAAAACACTGAGGCTGTCCAACAACTACTGAGTGCAGCAAATACAGATGTAAATGCAACAGATCATAACGGAGCAACGGCGTTGCATCGTGCTGTTATGGAAAGTAACGGTGATATTATCAAACTTCTTCTGGAAGCAGGAGCAGATGCAAATGCAAAAGACGGAGACAGCGTGACGCCGTTGCATGCAGCTGTCGCTTATGGAAGTGCTGAAGCAGTCAAAGTTCTTCTGGATGCGGGAGTAGATGTGAATGCAGCAGACAAAGCGGGAAAAACGCCTTTGATTTGGGCACAAGAGAATAGACACGCTGAGGCTGTAGAACTACTGCAGGCTCATGGAGCTCAATAAGTACAGTATCAGCTGATTGTTTCGCTCTGAATCGTGAAACATGATGATAACATTCTATGTGGCGGCTTCTTTGAGGCCGCTCTGTTGTTTTTTAGAGCCCGTCTGGATGATAAAAACGCATCAACGTAGCAATCCAGGAAAAACAATCAACATCTTTATTTTATAAAGAAAACACACACTGTGGTGAAGTAGCATTAAATTTTTCAAAAATCATGGCAATATTCAGCTTCAACATTGAAGACAACGCTGGCTTTTCAGCCAGTAACGAAGCAATTAGCGCATGTGCCATCACGGCTGGTAGATTGCTCCGCCGCCAATGACTCTGGCATCGTCAAAAAAGACGCAGTGCTGTCCTTTGGCAATTCCGAATTCCGGAGTGTGGAGTTTCACGAAATAATTTCCG
>BNWE01000056.1 GCA_025998595.1 Alphaproteobacteria bacterium
GTGATGGGCCAAATGAATTCAAGGTATGGGACGAAAAGTAGGATTTATCCGCATTCAGCGTATCTTCAGATTCTTAGCATACCTCCTGCTTTAGCAGGTCGTAATTGATTCGTTCAACCTGTCCATTCGTCCATGGATGAGCCGGCTTTGTTAATTTATGAATGATTCCATTTTTTTTGCAAATTGAGTCGAAATCGTGCGTTTTCTCTGTTTTTAAGTACTTATATCATGATGTGACGGGACCAAACAAGCAACTGGAGAAACATCTCAATGATTTTATAAGAGCACATAATTTTGAGAAGAGATTGAGAGCTTTAAATGGCTTGACTCCTTTTGAATTTGTTGCTAAAAAATTACAGAAAGATCCAAAAAGTTGGCTACTTTTATTGGGTCATGATGAGGCGGGACCAAACATGTAGCCACAACGGTCGCGATTTCGAGGAAATTCCGTCACTTCGCCTTTAATTCATTTAAAAGAAGAAGAAAATGCAAAAAACCTGGGCTAAGATGTTCTGAACTTGAAGGCATAGACGGTGGAGGAGGAGGCACAGATCCCGGAGGATGCGCTAAACTTCGAGAAAGGCGATAAACTTGAAGAAGAGCTGAAAGTGATGACGAGCTCGAAGAAGGCGACTCTGGGGGTTTAACAAGCTTTCTAAGTCTCAGTATTTGTGCAGCTGGATATTTTAATGGATCATAGTTTGGTCCGGGCGCACAACCTCCATCGCCATTTCTTTTACCCTCCCGCTCGCAGGCACTCTCGAAAAGGGCTAGGCTTTCTACTGGATACGAATCTATTGACGAGCCGTCGCTGATCCATTTTTGTATGTCCTCATTCGCTTGTTCATACGCGCCATATACACTACCAAAGGCAAGTAATCTTTTATACATATTGGTCTCTTCTTCTGTTTTCGCTTGCTCACACAGCTTGATCATGTACGCCTTACATTCTTCATACTTTTCCTTGTTCTTTGGATGCGGCTGCGGTAATACGGTTGGCAACAGATCACAGTGTGTGTTTTTGACAATGCTGGCATGTGGTGGTCGGGTGATTGTGACTAACACTCTTTCTGCGCGATCAGCGATTATAGTAACTAATGCGTCTTTTCCTCTCAAATCCTTAGCATAATCTTCTAAATTCCAGGAATCAGCATGATCACGCTCCCCCCACAATTTGTGTTTAACACTACGATAAAATTCAGGAAATTCGGCAGGAAATACGGGCGGGACAAATAATTTTGCGTCATACATTGCCCGAACTCTGTTGTACTCCTCAATCCATTTTGCAATACGGTCTAGCCTTTCACCTAACAAATCATATATTTGAGAACCTCCACGATCCCTCACATATCCGAAGAAATGATCCCAAATTTCATTTGCCTTTGCATAAAGCTCATTGATTTCCTCTTGAGTGAATTTTTTTATCTCCTTAACCTCACTTGTTTTACTGACTTCGGGTGCAGCTGCTGCATTCTTTTCTTGCGTACAGTTCGCTTCCAACATTGCCCAAAAACAAAAGGCAACTATTATGCTTGTTTTCCAGTTCATATTATTCTCCATCTATTTATATCTATTGAACCAAATATCACTTTCGTACCGAAAGCCACATCTTTAATATTACCACATGTCAGCAAAAAAGTCAATTGTTTTTTAATAAAACAAGCGATTTTTTTTTGAAAAAATTAAACTAATTATCAAATGGCAACCTCAAATTGCTTCCGGTACTCTACAGATCGCTCATGCACATATCTCGAGAAATTAAATCTATGATCTTGATTTCTTATGTTTTGCAGTATAGCCTCTTTCTATGTGTTGTGGCTATTGAGGGTTTTTATGGTAATTCAAGATATTTCATTTGTTGATTCTTTTGTTGAAGGTTCTAGTGTTGTTGTTGGTGTGTATGATGATTGTTCATTATCAAAAAACGCATCTTCCATGGACGAAACGCTAGGTGGGGAAGTAGAAAAAAACGTAAAAAAATCGGGGTTTTCTGGAAAAATATTCGAAACGACTTCTTTTATTTCATCTACAGAAAATTGCAACTATGTTGTGATCGTTGGTCTGGGAGAGCCTGGAAGATCTTTCAGCAATTACGAGTTGGAAAAACTAGGTGCAACGGCATATTCTGCCGCAAAAAAATTAGATACCAAAGCCGTTATTGCAATTGATGATGACGACATAAGCTCTGAGTCATCTCCGGCACAATTGCTGGTGGCGTTTGGATCCCTACAGAAATCATGGGATTTCGATAAATATAAAACAGATAAAAAAGATAGTGCGAAGTTGGAGTCACTCTCTTTTATAACAGCGGATGTTGAAGATCGAAAAAGTAACTTTGAAAAATACAAAAATATTGCAGATGCAATTTTTCTAACTCGGACGGTTGTATCGGAGCCAGCCAATGTCATATATCCGGAAAGTCTTTCGGAAATCGCTCTAAAAGAGCTTCTGCCTCTGGGGGTGGACGTTGAAATCCTCGATAAACAGGCGATGACATGTATCGGAATGAATGCACTCCTGGGAGTGGGGCAAGGGAGCGAAAAGGAACCGAAGTTGGCAATCCTAAGGTGGAACGGCGCCGAGGACGAATCCGCAAAACCGCTCGCTTTTGTTGGGAAGGGAGTCACCTTCGACAGTGGTGGCATTAGCCTCAAGCCCGGGGATGATATGCACGAGATGCGCTATGACATGGCCGGATCTGGAACTGTCTTGGGACTTCTAAAGGCCGTTGCTCTCAATAAATTGCCAGTTAATGTCGTGGGAATCATGGCGATGGTGGAAAATATGCCGTCCGGAACTGCGCAGCGTCCCGGAGATATCGTGAAGTCCCTGTCCGGTCAGACCATCGAGGTTCTCAATACCGATGCGGAAGGGCGTCTCATTCTTGCGGATGCGCTTTGGTACACCCAGAATAGATTCTCTCCGGAAATCATGATTGATTTGGCCACGCTTACCGGTGCAATCATTGTGGCGTTGGGACATGAATTCGCCGGATTATTCTCCAACGACGATGAATTGGCGGAGAAAATAAAAGCATCAGCTGATTCCACCGGAGAGAAAGTATGGCGTATGCCACTTACGGATCACTTCGATAAGGGAATAAATTCCGACATAGCAGATATGCAAAACATAGCTAAGCCATCCGTAAGAGGAGGCAGCATAACTGCGGCGCATTTCCTCAAGAGATTTGTTAACGACGTGAAATGGGCGCACATTGATATTGCTGGCGTAGAAGTCACCAGCGATGACGATGTTTTCATATGTTCCAAGGGGGCGACTGGATTTGGCGTCCATCTGCTCTATGACTTCATAAGTAGTAACTATACCAGTTGATAGGCATGTCAGATTATAGGGATACAGAGTTTGTTATATATTCCACGGACGCCGAGAAGTTTCAGTCGGTGATAATTGGGCTGTTGGAAAAGGTTTACTCTTCCGGAAAGAGGTGCATTTTCTTCAGCCCAATAGAGGATAGATTGAAAGTCATCGATAAGGCTCTATGGACGTTTTCCACCAACGCTTTCATTCCGCACGGTGATAAAAAGCTTGGATTTCGCGATAAACAGCCCATATATTTTACGGCCGAGTGTGAAAATCCAAACGCTGCGACGGTTCTCATGATGGTAGATTCGTTTGATTATTCCTCCTGGGAAGGTAACTTTGAAAGAATCTTATTGGTCATGAATTCTGCCGATAAAAACAAATCCCAGTTGGAAGTGGTGAGTGGACTTCAATCTGACTTGCAAAAAAAACTGAAGAATGTAAAATATTGGGAACAAGCATCATCAGGATGGACAAAAGTAATATAGGAGAAAAAAAATGTCTGCACATCAAAGGACTCTTTCGATAATAAAGCCGGATGCAACGGCTAGAAACGTAACCGGTAGCATAAACTCGCGTTTTGAGCAGGCGGGACTACGGGTCATAGCTCAAAAGAGAATGCATCTCACCAAAACACAAGCCGAAAAATTCTATGAAGTTCATAATGATAAGGCTTTTTATGAGAGTCTTTGCGAGTACATGTCATCTGGGCCAGTTGTGGCGCAGGTGCTGTCTGGAGACAACGCCGTAGCAAAAAATCGCGAGATCATGGGGGCGACCAATCCGGCAAATGCTGAAATTGGAACAATTCGCCGTGATTTCGGTCAGAGCATAGAGCATAACGCAGTTCATGGGTCCGACTGTGTGGAAAATGCCGAAATTGAGATCGCATTTTTCTTCAGTGGACTAGAATTGGTTGGGTGATATGCCAACGTGACGTTGAATCCGATAATGCTATCGCGAGCTTTTGAAACGTATGCGAGATGAGTGGTTTAGTAAATATGCGCAATGAAAAATGGTATGCAATATGTGTCGATTTAGTAAACGTATGTGCTGCAAGCACTTTATGTGTGCTGTTTCTTGTATCTGACGTTTTTGGAGCTGGTAAGGTGCTGAAACCAGCGAGTGTGAGCGTGAAGCAAAGCGGAAAGAACTCCGTCGAGGCCAAGAATATAGCGCTAGTGAGGGCGGCTCGTCTTTCTTTTGAGAAAATGCTGAAGGAATACTATAGCCTGGAAAAAAAGTCCGCCAGCGGAATATCCGACAAACAAATATCAGAATGTATTTCGGACTATTCGATGGAGAACGAAAAGCAATCTGATTCCTATTACATAGCTAAGCTATCGTATAGATTCAGCAAGGAAGCAGTTGATGATGTGCTTGCCAATCGTGGGCTGCTTTCTGCAAATAGATATCGTGCGGCATTAAGGGAAATTACGATAATAGTTTCGATGCATGATTTTATGAAAAACATAGAGCATTTTAAAAACATAAAACATAAAATATGCAGATTTTCCAGAGAGATAGTAGTGATGAAATTGGCCGCGAAATATCTTAGTAGTATCAAAGCGAATGGGGTAGTGTATGCAGTTAAGTAGCGTAAAGAAATGTATTCCAAATGTACTAACAGTTATTCGAATACTATTGGCTTTTCTGTTTGGTTTTTTGATTTTTAAAAACGAATTTTTATGGGCAGAAATCGTTTTTGTCCTGGCTGCTATCTCGGACTTTTTCGACGGATTTTTAGCAAGAAGGTGGAAGGTCATATCCGAATTTGGTACTACAGTTGATCCACTAGCCGATAAATTGCTAATGACGGTATCTTATCTCGTATTTTTTTATATCGGGGTTATTCCTGGTTATTTGTGTGCAATTGTTTTGGGAAGAGACATACTTATTGTGTCCGTTGTGCTGCTCTGCAAAGTATTGGATATTAAGTTGAAAATAGCTCCTCTGAAATCCAGCAAGGTTAATACTTGCACTCAGTTGATATATATAATTTTCATACTTGCTTGTAATTATCAACTTATGAATGTTCCCATGACGTGGGAATTGTGGCTGGGTTCTATAATCGTAAGCCTATCGACGATTGTTTCCGGAATCCATTACGCAATTGAATATCGCTGGATTATTAAAGATGTTGTATGCAAAAATAAGCGGTAGATCCATTTTTTGGGTATCCATTGTATTTTGTGCGCTCTCGTTTTTCTACTTATTTTCGGAAATATGTTTCCCTTTTATAGCTGGATTTGTCGTCGCTTATTTGTGCGCTCCCCTTGCCGATAAGCTTGCGGAGTATCGCGTTAACAGAGGATTCACAAGTTTTGTTTTCGCTGTTGGCATCGTATCGATTTTCATATGGGCTTTGGTTACGATTACGCCAATTATAAAAGAATATTTGATTTCTTTATCCAACAACTCGCCGGCATATTATGCGAGATTGGTGTCGTTCTTCAACGATTCTTTTTCATCGCTTACCGGACAATATCAAAACGAAATAATGCAGATCAAAAATGAAATGCAGCAGTACCTTGATAAAAAAGTATACATATTGCTCTCTATCGTTGAAAAAATCGCATCCAGAGGAGACAGCATACGTAATCTAATAACATTTTTTGTGGTTATGCCAATCTCGTTTTTCTACTTTCTGAAGGACTGGAATAGCATGGGCAATTACATTATCAATTGCATTCCTCACAGACACAGAGGCGCATCGATAGAAGTGTTTGGAATAGTCAGAAAAACGCTGTGGGATTTCTTCAATGGTCAATTTTACGTCATAGTCTCCCTATCGTTTTACTATTGGATACTGCTGATGGTTATTGATTTGAGACATGCCATTCATTTTGGAATTATGTCCGGCTTATTCTCTTTTATTCCGGTCATTGGAGCGTTATTTTCATGTATATTTGTTATTTTTCTCTGTGCACCGGTGCTGACTTTGGAAAAACTACTCTGGATAATCGTCGTATATTTTATTGGGCAATTCATCGAGAGTTACTTCCTCTATCCGCGATTTGTTGGCCGCAGAACCGGACTGCATCCGCTGTGGATTCTGTTTGCGTTTTTTGCTGGTGCTCTATTATACGGCATTGTTGGAGTATTGGTGGCGATACCAATTGCCGCAGTGCTTCGTAATCTGGTGGGATTTGCCATGGATAAGTTCAAAACATCTCTGGCATATAAGCAATAATATGATTCAGGAAGTATTTGGTTTTCATAAAATAGAGAATTTAAGCTGGAGCGACTTCGTTGATAGCAGCGAAAACCGTGACGCCATAAAATGTCTCATGCAGTGGCCTGTCTGGAGCACAAGCGGTCTTATTATATATGGAGAGTCCGGAGTTGGAAAAACCCACATCGCAAATCTATGGGCGCAGACGGCAAACGCTGTGTATGTTCTTCGGCATAGTCTCGACCAGAATCCTCGTACATTGTTTGAAACCGAATGTAATTTCATAATTGATAATTTTGACGATTTTCTAGAGGCAAAAAATTACGACTGGATATTTCATTTTTTTAACATTTCCAAAGAAAAAGGTCGATATTTCTTATTGCTCAGTCGAACTCATCCATCGATGTGGAAAATCGGATTGAACGATTTGCGCTCGCGGTTATTTACGCTGCCGGCCATAAACATAAGAAATCCAGACGATGAATTGTTGCTCAAAATAGCCAAGAAACTCTCGAAGGACCTGGCAATAACGGTTTCCGACGATACCCTAAAATATATCATACATATTGTGGATAGAAGCGTTACTTCCGTATCCAATACGTTAAAAATTCTCGATAAAATTGCTCTTCAGAAGCAAAAGTCCATAACCATATCATTCGTAAAAAAATATATTAGACCTGTTGCGAAGCTTACCACCCCCGTAGTTTTTGAAATGTTAAAAATATGTTAAGATTCCAACAATTTTTAGTAATGATTGGAGTTTTAAATGAGAATAAAAACAGGTTCGATAGCGGATTTCGCGAGTGTCATAGAAGGAGATTTGAGAAAGAGATTGCAATCTGAGGTCGATGTTCGTGCGCTAGCAAACATAGCTGATTGTGTCGTTTGCGTTTTGACTACTCGAAGCGCCAACAGCGGAGAATGGATGGCGGTCTTGCCAAGAGAAAGCTCCGATAAATCAAAAGAAAAATGGATTTCTCATGTGTTGTCCAGCCCACTAATTGATTGCCCCCAAATCATGAGGAGGTATGCATTTGAAGTCGTGGAAAAGCTTGCGCGCAATGGTCAAACAGTTGTTTTGATGATGGATCAGAGCCAGATCAAACACGATCTGCAATGCCTAATGATTTCCTTACGTTTTGGAAAGCGAGCCATTCCGATTTTGTGGAAAGTTGTCAAAACCAAAGGCAATATCGGGTTCGAAGATCAGGAAGAGTTGCTTGCCAGAGTCAAGGAGATGATGCCACCGGAGGTTGATATCTTGCTTTCTGCTGATAGATTTTACGGAACCAAAAGTTTTGTGGAGTGGTGTCAAAAAAACAGCTGGCATTATCGGGTTCGATTGAAAGGAAATCTGATATTCCAGCACGAAGGAGGAGAAATTACTGCCGCTGAAGTTGGGAAAATGGACGGATCGCGTGTTATTGGAGCACGCTTCAATGGCTCAGATATCAGCACAAATATTGGCTTTTTGCATGAAGAAGGCCATCCAGAACCGTGGATCATCGCAATGGACTGCGTGCCCTCAAAACACAGGATTTTAGACTACGGAATGCGCTGGGGGATTGAATGCATGTTTTCGGATTTTAAGCGTCGTGGATTTGCAATCACAGACACACACTTGAAGCATGAAAAACGCATCGAAAATCTTATCTTGATTTTGACAATCGCGCTCTATTGGGCTGTTTCCATCGGAACCACTCCAAAAAAACAAGAAAAATTCTCACACAAAAAAATTCTACGATCAAAACCTTCTAATTTTAAACGTGGACTTCGATGCATAACTAGTCGTCCATGAAGAAGTCATTTTTTGTTAATATTTGAGTGTATAGAAAGCATTTGAGGCAGCTATTTTTTGCAACTTTTCATTATGCCGTCTATCTCTAACAAATCTAGCCTAACTGAAAAATGTTTTAAAATGAGTTATATAAACAAGCTCCCAGAGGCTGTTTGCGAGCCATTAGCGCCGTCTCCGGAATCATTGTTTTTCCTTAACAACATTTGCTCGCAATTTTACGCAGTTTTGAATCAA
>BNWE01000057.1 GCA_025998595.1 Alphaproteobacteria bacterium
TACATAGAAAACCAAAGTGATGGGCCAAATGAATTCAAGGTATGGGACGAAAAGTAGGATTTATCCGCATTCAGCGTATCTTCAGATTCTTAGCATACCTCCTGCTTTAGCAGGTCGTAATTGATTTTGCTGAACTTGGATTTGCGCTCCACAACTGTGACGAGAGGTGTCTTGCTGCCGTGACTGATGATCGTGTCGCCTTCCCAATGTCCAAATGTAGATTTGGTATCCACAATCGCTGGACGCTCTGATATGTCAACGCGATTCGGAATAAGCTTGGCTCCTGCCTTCTTTGACGAGTACTTGCGATATTTCTTGCCTCCATGCCTTAGATGCTGATATAACAGGCCTCCATTGGCTTTGTCGGATCTGATGTAGCGATAAATCGTCTCATGACTAACTACAACATGCTCTTGCTCTAATTTGAGACGTCCTGAGATCTGTTCCGGACTCCAATCCTCTTCTATGCATTTTCTTATTTTCAACTCCAGATTGCCTTTGAGCTTTTTCGGAACGCGCACTGCTTTAGATCTTCGATTCGTACATGCAGAATCAGCTTCCGGAGCAGAATAACGGTAATCTTTTGAATTCCTTGCGATTTCTCTGCTGATCGTCGACTGATCCAAACCAGTCTCCAGAGCAATCTTTCGTTGCGTATATCCAATTGACTTTAATGTCGCAATCTGGCAGCGTAAATCCCGAGTCACGTGATGATAGGCTTTCTTAGCCATGTTATACCTCATTAACCATGTTCATTAATAGGTTTTTGCCACTTTTTGACAATGGAGTTTGAGATGCTGCAGGGCGCAAAAATTTAAATGTGAACATGGTTATTGTTAAAACTAACTCGAGATTAACTTCTTTGCGTGGCTTTTTCACTACTTTTTTTGCCCAAATCCGCAAAAACGCTCACTTTTTAGCTCGCTACTTGATGCACTTCAGTGTTGAATGGGCCCTTTAGGCTTCAATAATGGAGTAAATGACGACCGCCAGAAAGTTGTGTTCCATACGCTACGTCACACTTACGCAAGCTGGCTCGTTATGAGTGGCGTTGACTTGTACACCGTTCAGAAATTAATGTGGCATTCTACGATAGCTATGACAGAAAGATACTCACACCTTGCTCCGGATCATCTGAAAAAAGCAGTAAGTATGTTTGAAGCCCATTATGCATAGAAACTAATGCCTCGCGTAGAAATAAAATAAACTCTTGGAGAGGTATATTGCATGGAATCACAACATATTCCCAAAACAAAAAGTCCACTTCTTCGATTGTCACACGAATTCTCAGAAAGTCGAGCAAATCAAGAGAAACGGCAATGCGTCGTTATATTATTTAGTACCTGAAAATATAAAAAACGTGACTTTGTTTGGTAAGGCTGAATCTGTTGATGATAAATCGCTAAAAGACAAGTTGTGGAAAGATGAATTCGCGCAGTACTATAAAAACGGAAAAGAAGATGAGCTGTATGAAGTTTTGAAATTCGTTCCGACCGGATATAAGTACTATATTTACAGCGCAGATGGAGTTCCAGAAAAAATTGAAGGAAAATTCTGAGATTCGTTTCTCTATTTACGTTATCACGTGGGATGTGTGAATGCAATCTCCTTGCATAAACTTTACACTAACTACTTCGATTTCATAGATTTTTACAACGAACTGTGGGATTATATACAGTATGGAATTGGGTAATGTTTGATGACAGATGATACACATGATGTGGAACTGAACTACGACAAAATCGTTGATTCATTGGGCGAAACTCATTCTTTTAAAGAATATTTAGAACGCTGCAAGGCTTCGTGTGCAGAATTGCCTAAAGAATGCCAAAATCCCGTGTCGCTTCAGTTTGAATTAACTCATAAGTGCAATCAGGGATGTCTGCACTGTTACAATCAATCTGGAATGGAGTCTAATTTTAAAAAAGATTTACCTATTGAAAAGTGGAAAGAACTAGCTAGAGAAGCCGGAGAGCTTGGCGTTTTTGAGTGCACTATTTCCGGCGGGGAACCGTTGCTTTTAGGAGATAGTCTGTTTGAGATAATGGACATTATGTCAGAATATGATGTTCGTTTTCGTCTTATTACGAATGGAATGCTAGTGACGCAAGATGTGTTGGATAGACTAAAGAAATATAGATTTAAATGGCTACAGGTAAGCATTGATGGCTCTAGACCTGAATTACACGATTATGTCAGAGGTATGGATGGCGCTTTCCGTAAAGCTGTTTCCGCTGCGCGCTTGGTAAAAATGAACGGGTTCCCATTGTTAATATCTCACGTGGTAGTAAAAAGCAATCTAGATTATATAGAAGAAATGATAGATACAGCTTATTTTTTAGGAGCTAAAGCAATTGTTGTCGTCCCTTTTGTCTACTCTGGCAGAGCTATAATAAATAAAGATAAATTAGACATGACCTCAGAGGAAATATCTGATGTTTTTTCTAGAGTTAGCATCAAAAGGAAAGAGTACTACAAAAGGATGAACGTCATTTCCTCCCTAGAAGAACAGGCTGTATTGCAATTGAACAACGTAAAAACAAATTCAGCGATGCTTATTGGGCCTGGCGGAGATGTAAAAATAGATTGTTCAATGCCGTTTATCATAGGGAATGTTTTAAATAACAGTATTTATGAGATTTGGGAATCTGTTGGGAAAAAAGTAAGAGATAATGAGCAGATAAAAGAATACTTGCGATCTATAAAATCGTCCAAGGATCTTCTAAAGCCATCTTTTAGGAATAATATAGATAAAATTAAGTTGTAATAATTAAAAAGGAAAATGAGATATGGACGACATTGTCGCTGAAATTATTGGTACCAGTATTCCCAAGTTGCTGGATTTTAAAATTAGCAGAAATGGTGAACTGATTTTAGCGCGACGGCTTTCGGATAATGATGGAGACATCATAGAACTAAACGAAGACGCAACTAGAACACTAAGCCTATGTGACGGTCGCAACGACATCAACGCCATAACCAAAGCTATAGTTCAACAACACAAGGACGCCGAATTTAAAACAGTTAGAAACGATATAATTAAACTAATTTGCTCCCTCGAGGGCGCAAAAATAATAACTACCAACTACTAGAAAAAGTAACAAATTACCGTCCTGTATGCGACTCCAGAAAGTTTTCCTCTAGTTCACAATCGATCGAATAATTTCTACTTTCCGCAGAAAAAAACTTAGCAGTTGGAGAAAACCCTTCAACATTGTTGTTTTCAGCAGAAACGTTACCAAGCGCCAAGCCAGCTGTAATAGCAGCCAGATGGATACATTTACTCTTTTTTAGAACCTCATTCTTTTCAGAAATAGCCATATTAACCTCCCAATTATCTACATACTACAGATTGTAACACCAAAAAAAGTAAAAGCAAAACAATTTTATGCTACAGCTAAGGATATTAACTGAAATATTTGAGACCGTCGTAAATTTTGCGTAAAGAGTGAAACTAGTTAAAAGAGACTGCTGCACAGTGAGCTTTTTGCAAGACACTCTGGGCATGTAAACTATTTTGCGGTGCACCTTTCTTGGCTCACTACAATGTTATTTCAGCATTGTCAATTCGAGTTTTCGACAACGTACTCTTTAACAAAAGGATGATCCTTCCCATAGACTGATGAAAATATCTCTATAGTATTTTGCAAGCCTGCTTTTATTTGCGATTTATCTGTAATAATTTCAAAAACATTAGCTCTCAATAATTCATTATATGCCGACGTACTCAAAAAACCTTTACAAAAATCTTTTATGGCGCTACAAAAATCTGAAAAATGCTCAAAAGCTAATTTATAATCTTTTTGCTTATATTTAATTATGAATGCATGGTAAAGAGATATGCAAAATAGTAATCTCGTGTAATTATCGGTACTATTGCCTTTTTGGCTGATCGCATATTGGAAATCAGAATATGCTTCATCTAATTTATTCAATCTAACAAAAGCTTCAGTTCTGCCGACTATTGCGTGAAACAAACAATTGTTATCATTTAGCTCTTGTTTTTTGTTTATAACTCCATTCAGAATATCGAGCGAAAAATCCAGCTTACCTTTTCTAAGCAATGTATATCCATATTCTATATCAACACGAGCTTTATCAAAGACACAATGGTCATTTTTGAAATATTTTTCATACAAACGATAATAATAGTCAGCGCATTTTTGCGCATTATCATATTCGCCTACTCTGTTATAGGCTTTCATTAGACACCAATAACGATCTTCCGCTGAATCTACTGATTCTTTGATATCTTCGATTTTATTATCCAAAGGACTTTTTAAGCCTAATTTCTTCAAAGATTTTTGCGCATAAGTAACTGCTTTATATCCTTCATTTTTGTTTATATAGTGATCAGCATATGTATTAGAAAGTCCTAAACATATTTGCGATGCCGTCTCATGCGCCCAATTCTCCTGATTATCGTCTACAGTATTTAATGCTTTTTCTAATAACGCAATAGCTCTATTGAACTCGTTAGTGCTTGCATAACATCTTCCCAAGTCACAAAGTCCGTATGCTTTTAGAATTTCTGCTCCTATTAAATTTTGACAAAACTCCAACCCTTTATTTAACCATAGTTTAGCGTCATCAAATTCCTCTAGACCAAAATAAGCATATCCTAATGCTAGCAGTAAGAGCGCATATTCGTAATTGTCGATATATCCGTTGTTTTCGTTATATTTTAAAGTCTCATTTAAAAAATATTTCGCTTGAGAAAAATTATCTTCTCCATAAATAAAACCTATAGCCAATAAAAGCTTAGTTATGTATTTATTTTCTTCCGATATTGATAATCCAAACGCTTTTAAGGAGTTTATCATAGATTTTATATGTACTTCTAGCTCATTAAGGTCATTTTTATTCATTTTACGTGGATAAGTTTTATACTTTTCCCAAAATATCGAACTGTAAGGAGTCATTATATGGATGATTTTTTTTAAAAAGACTTCCTTTTCATCGTTGGTTAATAGACCGACCAAATGTATGAGTCCAATTTCTTGAATGCTTTTATGAATAGAAAACCTATCGTTATCTATGGCTATAGAAAAAAATCTTTTTAAATTAAAAAGAAAATCGGAAACAATAGCAAATTTTTTACATCGCTCTAAGTATTTTACCGGAATATTTTTTGAATCCAGCAAGCAAATGAATAGCAGCAACTCTTTGAAATCTGGATTTATTTCTATCAATTTATCAAATACAGCCACCGTCATCCTATATCTTGTTTTATTATATTCTGTTCCTTCATCTAAAAATTTACTGTGAAGTTTATTAGTTTCTTCATTAGGAAATTTCAGTATTTCTAAATATTTTTCAAATGAACCATTTGTGTTTACTATATAATAAGCTGCATTAGAAACGTCCAGGGGCATTGGCGGTATATTTTCTAGAAATTTATCAATTTCTTCCACTTTCGATGGCTCTTTTTTCCCATACAATATGTCGCAAAATAACTTTTTCATTTCATTTTTTTCTAGATATTCTATGTACAAAACACTTTCGTCAGAGATAAAGCTAGTATTGCTACCATTAGCATTTCTTGTCGTTATTATTATTGTACCTTCATTGCACAAGCCTTTATTGGGTAAAATAAATCCATAAATCATCTTGAAACCATCGACATTATCGAAGAGTAACATCCAATCTTTTATTTCTTTCAATTGGGAAAACACAAATGATATTATGCTTTTTTTCTTTATTTCTGGATCTTCTATGGCTTGTATATATTTTTGTTCCTCTCTTCTCTTTGAATTTGTTTTTGACAATTCTATCGCCAACTCTAAAAGCGATTTTATCGTGTTTTCTTCAGTTACCGCATTGATTTCCCATTTTATTTTTGCGTTGTTCTTATTTATATAATATCTGGCTATGGTTGTTTTTCCTACTCCGCCTTGTCCGACTAATACTAGAAATTTTACTCCCTTTTGTTTTTTCAATATTTCATCCATTTTCGAAGTTAGATCTTTTCTTTTAAGAAAGATATCTTCTCCTACATTGATATTCGTAAGATGAGTTTTATGTGTCTCGCTATACCAGTATATCGTTATAGGTATGCACAATAGAGCTATAAAAAATAGCATCACAAATATTGCGTATTTGGTTTTTCTCTTGTCTGTCACTTCCATGTGATTTTGTTCAGGATCTGTATGGAATTTCTTATCTTTTATCTTAAAATAATATTCCTTGAATTCGTTCAATATATCATCAATAGTCTCTGAACTATAAATTTTACTGATACACCCAAATAAGCTGAAGTAGCTCTTATATTGCGTTCCAGATCCATTTGATTCTATGCATTGTCCGGTAAGATCTATTATATTATTGTTATGATTTTCACTTGCTACTACATTATCCGAATTTAAGTTTTCTAAATTCATTCCTGTCGGATAGCATATTATGTGAAATTTATCCTCTGCGTATTCTGCAGAACCGTGCGATATATCCACCTTTATCTTTGCTAATTTCAAATAATCCAGCAGGATATATTTATCAATTTCTTCTACTTTTGCGTGGACAACGCATCCGTATTTTTGAGAAATTTTCAACGCATTAATTTCGCCTAGCATTTCTCTAAATTTACTAAACAGTAGTAAATCTATATACCTTTCTCTGATCTGTATGTAATTATTCGATGATTCAACGAATTTTATAATTTTATCCTGAGACGATAAATTTAAGTCATTCCGAATCTTTCCTATATGAGTACTTACAGTGTGATGAGAGATAGCAAGAACTGTAGAGATAGCTTTTGCCGTTCCACCATTTAAGATACAAGAGATTATATCTATCTCCCTGGAGGTGAAGACACCACCATTTGGTTTAACCAAAGTAGCTTTGCTAGATAAAAAACATTCTTCCAAAACTCATAATCCGGTTGACAATTATCTACGACTCTATTATATATAGTATAAACAAAGTTATGAAGAATAAAAATCTCACAATAGCTCCCGTTCTGTATAAAGATAATTTATGTACTCTGAAAGCTCGGGTGGTTTCGCGGACTACGTGATTTTCATGTATTCGTCATTTTTTTAAATCCGATTAAAAAATAGCTTTTTCCTCCGCAGAATACTTATCGGAGGTTGGTTCATGAGTGTAGTAACATCGCATACAAAATCTAATTTACGAACCTGCAATGTACTTGATGTATTTGCTTGTTACGAGTCTGAAGTAAAATTCAGTCTTGCCCTACAAATGGAAGCGGAAAAACTAAGAGCGGAAAATGAATCGCTTCGAAAGAGATTAGAAGAGAATGAAAAATTCAAAGAAACTGCTGAAAACGCAGCTCATGATATCAGATCGCCGCTACTTGTTTTACTTATTGGCTTAGAAATGTGCAAGAATCTGTCTGAAAAAGAACGTGTGCTGTTCAGAGATTCGATAGCTAGCATCCAAAAGATCGTTCAAGAATTTCTCGAATCATCCAAAAATAGAGAAGCAAAACAGGAAGATCAACATATACTGGTATCACAGGTGTTGCAGAATACGGTGAATCAAAAAACCGTTCAATACAATGATAAAAACATTGATTTTCAATATTCGTTTGATCCTTCTTTGCGATTTACGTTTATTTATGGAAATCATCTGAATTTCGAGCGCATGATGAGCAATATCATAAATAATTCAGTAGAGGCTTTTGAGGATAAAAAAGGTACTGTAAAAATAGAACTTTCCGAGGATGATAAGAATGTCAGAATCACCATTCAAGACGGTGGCAAAGGAATGCCTCATGAAACTGTTGAAAAATTGATGAAAGGCAAATCTATCTCCACTACTAAGCGAGGCGGATTTGGTATCGGCACAACTCAAATACAAAAAACCATAAGAGAGTTTAATGGGAAGCAATTTATAGAATCAGAACAAGGAGTTGGAACAAGAATCACGCTAACAATTCCTAAATTGCACTGTCCATAATGGTACTCTTAATCGCTGAATTTGCAGTCGCAATAACCATGTTCACATTTAATTTTTTGCGTCTCGCAGCCTTTAAAATTCCAGTGTCAAAAAGTGGCAAAACCTAATTGATGAACATGGTTAATGATTTCATGGTAGGATTTTTTGGTTGATTTTGGAGAATAAAAAATGAACAAACAGGGACTTGTGAAGGCTATTGCCGAAAAAACAGAGCTTAGTCAAGGAGACGTCGAGAAGTTTTTGAATAGTTTTATAAAAATCGCAATTGAAACTCTTGCAAATGGACAAGAGATATCACTCGTTGGTTTCGGCTCATTTTCGAGGGTAGAGCGGAGCGCCAGAACAGGACGTGATTTTAAAACAGGCGAAAGTACTAACGCGAATAATGGATTAGCTAACCATTTGAAAGATAGGAGTAATAGCAGGTTTTTCACACAAGAGTTGGTAAGCCACGAGAGTAGACATAACATGAATGCCCATGTTTTTTTTGAGACCTGTGTCTGGTGTGTTCGAGCATCATAGTTCGTTTTAAATACCCAAAAACAGTCTCTATGATTGACCTTTTTCTCAGTAATATTTTTTCTTTCATGTCCATGAACATGTTTTTCA
>BNWE01000058.1 GCA_025998595.1 Alphaproteobacteria bacterium
GCTCGCTAGGCTTTCCAGGGCTGGGCTGCCTCCAGCTGTACCGCAGCAGCTTACAAATAATGCTCATTCCTGAGCATTAAGTGAAAGTGACGTTCACTATGTTCACGCCACTTTGCAGGACGCACTGGATGTATTGCAATAAAGATGCAAAGATATGTATAGTGTGTTGCACATAAGTACGTATTTAGCATATTGTACTCAATAGATGCAAATACACATTGATACGACCACATCCAATGGTCGACTTGTATTTGGGTTGTTTGCGGCACTTGCAGAGTTTGAACGAGAGTTAATTATCGAACGAACCAATGCTGGCCTGAAAGCCGCTCGTGCCAGAGGACGCATGGATGGATGCCGCAACGTTGCGAATGGCTATGGCTGCAATGGCAGACTCAAAATCAGTAGCTTATGAGGTTGCTAAAAAACTAAATATAACAACAGCGACTCTATATTCCTACGTCAACGCTGACGGCTCACTAAAAGAACTTGGGAAAAAAATCCTTGCCGCAAATTCCTAGTTCAAAAACAATCGGCAACTTAATGTGGCACACTATCGGTAATTTATCCTGGCTCGTTACAAGCAATAATCCAATGAAATACAGATAACAGAGGTTTGCAGAAAGTCTCTGCTATTTATATAGCTAGTTTTCTAGATTGCTACTTAACTAGAAAATCATATAGCTAGATAGCTAGTTTTCTAGCCCAATTATCATTTTGAAATTTCAATAAAAAATTCAGCAACACAAAATGTTCTTTTTATGCGCATAAAATATGTGATACAATCCTTATTGCGCTTATTAGGAATAAGATATGAAAATACTGACTATAGCCAACAGAAAAGGAGGAGCAGGAAAATCAACTTGCGCCGCTCACTTAGCAGTAGAGGCAGTGAAGAACAATTTAAAAACTATATTAATAGATATGGATCCACAAAAAACACTGGAAATGTGGTGGAAGAAAAGGGATGACCCCCTCCCCGCCTTAGTTGATGCCACCCCAAATGACTTACCTCAAATTTTAGATAAACTATCTCACTCTTTCGATTTGTGCATCATAGATACTCCTGGCGATGCAAGTATGAACGCAATTGTAAGCATAAAATCTGCCGATATCGTTGTAATCCCATCTAAGCCAACTGCTCCAGATTTGGCAGCAATTGGTAGAACAATTAGTATAGTAGAAGAAAATAAAAAGCGTTTTATCTTTGTAATTACTCAAATCACAATTCGTACAAAAGCCGCCATACAAGCTGCATCTATTTTATCGCAATTTGGAGCACTTGCACCAGCATCTATCTCTAATAGGATATCTTATGCAAATGCTATGGGCACAGGATCTTCTGCAACTTTAAGTGATAAAATAGCAGTCGAAGAGATCTTTCAGGTTTGGAACTTTATTAAATCCATAATATTTTCTGAACAAAAAATGTCTAAACAAAAATTACATATGGATAGTGTATAATGCAAAAAACAAAATTTGAGTTAACTCCAGATTTAGTGAAAATAGAAAAAGAGTTGATATCTAATCCGGAAGCGTTTTTAGGAACTCAATCCATTGCTGCACAAGAAAAAATCCTAACAACAAAGAAGGTCGAAAGTAAGGAGCAGATAAATCTAAAAATCTCCTCCAAAATCAAGAAAGAATTTAAAGTATGGTGTATTAGAAATACAATCAACATGACTGACGCTCTTGAATTAGCTATCCGAGAGTTAATTAGCTATCCGAGAGTTATTGACATCCTCCCCGCCCTAAAGGACGAGGATTCCTAAGCTCAAAGAGCCCGGAAGGTTTCTGCTTCACTGAGACTGCCCAAGGGAAAAGCTTGGTTTTCGCTGTAATATTCCCGTCATAGGGAATTTTACGGTGACAAACCAACCATTTACTCCCTCAGGTCTCATTATCTCTCCACAGACTGACACGGCATGCCCTGCCGCCAAAGAAACATATAGCAGAAATGTTGGAAAAAGAAAAGAGCCGAGGGCGCCTTATACAGGGCGGCCTCATGAAAATTATCAAGTTTTTTGTTGGTATTTGAACAATTTCAAACATTAAGGCCTCATACAGCGGACTTACATGATATAAAAACACATAAAAAAGTAGCAAAGATACCTGTTGATCGATTGCTTTTTGCCACAGCGGCATGCGATAAAAAAAGGTGAAATATCAGAAAAACATCTGAAATATCAACAAAAAAATCACCGATAATTTTCATGAGGCCGCCCTGGCGCCTTATATCCACCACGTGAACGAGGTGGTTTTACGGCGCGCTTGATAAAAAAATAATTTTTTCATATTAGCTTTTTATTGTTCTAGCGAAACCAACTACATAACTAGTAATCTAGTTATATAGCAATATAGTTATCTACAAAATTCGAGGTTAAATCATCAATTTTGCAGCATCTAGCTATATAGATAACTATATAACCAGATTGCCATATTAATAGATTATCAGCTATCTAGTTATATAGATTGATAGAAATCTATATAACTAGACGCACAATATCCACATTCGGACACCCATTGACACATCTCTTCTGGTGTGCAATATTTAACTTTGTAGAATTGGTGAAAGTATGGAAAGAACATCCACAAGGATAAATCTTATGATTCCATTAGATCTTGCAATTTTAATGGATAAAGAATGCGAAAAAACTTCTGTAACTCCGGCTCAATTTTTAAGAGGGGCAGCATACGAAAAAATAAAGCGCATTGAGATGAGTAACAATCCAGAAAGGTTAGATGTTATTGAGAATGAAATAAGAGAATTAAAGGAGTTGATTAGTATAGTAGTAAAATTATTGTCTAAATAAAAAGCGACTTATCTGGTAAATAAGCCGCTACGATATCTTGAATAAGCGCATCTTAGAACAAATACTCGTGATTCAAGAACCTAATTTTGTTTACCATATAAATAAAATGGTGAGAAGTCAAGTTTTTTGTATGCATTTATTCCGGAAAAACAGAGTATGGAGAAGCAAATAAAGAACACATGTATAATAACAATATCAATTTACAAAAGATTAATAAATCGACCGCATCGGTTTCAAACAGCGTGACGCTAAACCCGTTTTCTGGAGCTTCTGAAACGTATACGAGCAGCACTTGCAATGCTGAAGCTACTTCAACAAAAATAAACGCCAGTGGTGCAACCACCTTGAAACATATGACAGACCACGGCATAAAACTAATAGGATGCTACGATAGCGGTGCCGCCATAGCCAGTGGTGAAGAATACAAGGACGCATTTACCTCTGACATCACAGAAATCCAGAACCTAATGCAAGGCAACGGAGACAAACATGGACATGCGCGCGGACAAATCATCAGGCTATTTCGATTTATTCCGGCAGACGCTGGCTTTGTTTGTATCGATATTGATCGTGGCCATGCAAACGGCATAGATGGATTGGCTAAGTTCTATGAAATGTTCGAGAAGCTTAATATTTTTCGACCACAACTTCCGAAGATACTGCAAGATATTGAGAACGGAAGTTTTCCAGTTTACACAAACACGCCATCGGGCGGTTTTCATCTCTATTTCAAATACAAAGGTCAAGCCATGAAGAAGTGCATTCCAACTCAAAATGTTGAGATATTTCATGCAAATGGAGCCGTAGCTGCACCCGGCAGTATCAAAAACAATAAGCCGTACATTTTTCATGGTAGTTTGGATGATGCGCCGAAATTGCCGCCACTTCTTGAGAAGATAATCCATCAGTCTATGGCATCAGAAGACCAGTGGAAGGCTCAACCAAAATTCACATATCAGCAGCCAAGAGACAAAAGCATACCAACATTGGAAAAATTGGCAGAATACGCAGAAAACGACGGTAACTATGCAGGAAGAAATGAACTTTGTTTTGAAATTGCTCGTCGTGCAGCAAGATACGGCGACTACTACTCACAAAGTGAAATAATTAGCTTTTTGCGAAGTTACCCCGGAACTAGTGGTCACAAGCAAATAAAAGACGCTGTAAGTTCAGCATACAAATACAGGAGGACTCGCAATGAACATTAATTTAGCCGTACAATTCGGTACAGAAGCAGCTACGGCAACAACAGCATCTGAAATTATGGAACATGCAAAAACAATCTTCATGGATCAGTTGGAAGATCATGCTGATTACATCATCGCATTTGCGGAAGAAAAAGGCATAGACGTAACCGGCGAATTGCGAGAACTGAAGGAACTAACAACGCAAGCAAAAGAGGAACGAAAGCGCCAGAAGCTTCTTGACGACGCACAAGAAAACGCCAAACAACAAATGGATATCCTTGGACAGTATCAAAAGAATCTGCTTGAAGGACACTCACCAGATGATCCAAAAATGATGCAGGCTATGACCGATCTCGGAAAGCTTACCACAAGCTTAACGGTTACCAATGAACAAAGCTGTTTCGCCACATCCAGTGGATACACAGAAGAGTGTTTGAACTATGATCCCACAAAAGAATTTGCTCCAACCTTGTTGGGAGGAATTCCATTTCCGGAGGGCACTGTATCGTACATAGGAGCCAGAACCAGCAGAGGAAAAACCGCAGCAATGATAAACCTCGCAAGAGAAGCGATAACGCAAACAAACAATCCGAGGAGAGTCATTTTTGTTACATTAGAAATGTCAAATAGTGACCTAATAACTAGGCTTATACACTCGGTTAACTACGCTGACCATCAGGGGGAAGGTCCTCAATGTGTTCTAATGCGGATAGCGGAAGAAGAGAAAAAAAGGAGAAAAGACGCACAAAAAAGTCTTCTCAACGAACTGTATCATCATGTTTTGGCAGGAATAGAGTCACAACACCAATTTTTCCATCCGTTTAAAGAATACGCAGAAGAAGCCAAAAATCGAGTCTTGGAAACTCTAGATCAAGGGCTTTTAACTTTCTATGACGCAAGACCACACGACTTTCAAACGATAATTTCGCACATCAAGTGCCGCGTAAGCGCCGGAGACATCGTTTTACTGGATTACATTCAACGAATGCCAACCGTAGATCAAAGATCGGAGAGTTATATGAGAGTAAAGCGCATATCTGAGGGAATATGCCAATTGGCAGCGTCAACGAATTCAATAGTCATAGCCGGAGCCCAATTCAATAGAGAATCTACCGGAGGCGAAGAACAAGACGATTCTCTTGGGGAAAACAATTTCCGAGAATCCGGTGATCTTGAACAAGATGCCCACAACGCCGTCGGCATAGGGTGGACATCAAACAAAAGCGGAAACAAGCGTTTCTACAAAGCTCTCAAGACCCGAGGTAGCGGTCACGTTGGAGAATCCTACTACTTCGATTGGAACGGAACATACTGCCATATGGCCGGAACAGATGAGAAATACGTTGCAACAAAAACAATAACAGGAGTTCAACAAAGCAGCGCTGGAGTGAATTTAAAAGTAGGTAAGCCTGCTACAAAAGAGCGCATAGGAGAACAATAATGATAGCCGATAAAAAATACACGCAAAAAGAATTAGAAACAAAATCAATTTCTGAATTAATGGATCTCATGGAAAGATCACCCTATGCAGAAGACGTACTTTCCAGCGGATTTCTACCAAACATAGAAAATGATATAGAGAAAGCAATATTAGAGCGCATTGCCGCTGCTCCTAATATTGCAGATGACATTGTAAGATACCGTTTTGTTAAATGGAAAAGAGCATATGAAATCGCAAAAGAAAAATATCCTGAATTAATTCAAATAGATGATCTTACTGAGTACAGTACAGGAAAAACCAATACCATAAGCGATATTACAAACAATATATGCAAAGAATTCCATAAAAAACTGCTCTACACAAAAGATGGAGAAAAATATGTAGATCTGCTCCATTACGACGGCAATAGCTATTTTGATGTAAACGACTCTCAGTTTCAGCCTGGAAAGACTGTTCAGTATTTTGAGGTGCAACATAAAGGAGCCAAAGAGCTAACCTTACTAAAAACAAAAAAAGAATATAATAGCGCCAAGAGCAGGCATGCTCACATAGAAAAGAGACAATACAAAACAAAATTACATACCTTCATCGCCAAAATTATCACATCCTACGAGAGTGAAAGCAAAGATGTTTTCGATAACTTCGAAGATTTGAAAAATTTTATAACTAACAAAATAGCAAAAGAAAACGTCGTCACAAGAAGAAAAATATCTATGTCCGCGACATTAGCTGTTCCATCAGCCATTGGATATGAGCGAGCATTTACACCAATCCCACCAGTTATAAAAACAACAGAGGACAAAGCCTACCTCAGAGTTCTTTCCGATGAATCCTTATCACTGCTGAAAGATGAGGGACTTGAAGTAGCCATTAAATCGATTAGATTTGGCGGCAATATTGCTGGAAGAAACTATCCACTACTAAATGCAGTATACACAATGGTAAGTGAAACAGCGGAAATTACTTCAGAAGGTGATATCACTTTTTTTGAACAAGATTTAGCCGAAAGAATAGGAAAAGATGTTAGAGGAACTAGAGCAGGTACGCTTGTTGGTGAGCTCATGCATCAATTCGACGATTTGATCGGCATAACTTATGATGGGAGTGTTTACAAATTACTGGGGTTTAAATCATTTGATCCGAAAACTGGAGAAGTAAAAATGTATGTAGGCTATTTTGACATTTTAAGAAAGATGATGGAGCCTCCCAAAGAAATAAAACATAGAAAGACAAAATTGCTCCATGCTTCTTCTCATACGCATTTAGTCCATGCCGACATAATAACGAAGATAAAAAATCACAATGCGGTTGCCATAATAGAATTTCTTACCGTCAAGATTCAACAGGCTGGAGGGCAACTCCCGAATGGAAAGCAAAGGAAAGAGATTTCGATAAAGCCGAACACCATCATTGAAGCAATACAGCAATTCAAAGCTACCCTTGATGAGGCTGAACATGCCTACTATGCGCCGAGACAAAGGAAAAACGTTATCTTAGAAAGAGTATTTTCTTCGGTGTATGAGGGATTAAAGGAACACACGGAGCTATCAAAATACTACGTTGATTTCCAAATTCCAGATCGGATTCCAACTACCTCGACGCTAGATACACCGATAACGTTCAGTCATGGAGGTCTAAACAAAGATTTTAAGCTGCCTCCCAAGAAGTGAGAATGATGCTGAGGCTAAAAAGCCTTGATAGTGAGAGAAAACCAATGTCGCGAAGTGTCTTCGCCTATTTCCGGAAGAGATTAATCCGAGATAAAAAAAGCGAACTGCATTTCTCCCAAAAAAACGAGGCTGGGAAGCTCTGGCTATGAGGATGATTCCCACGTTGTCAATGTAGCGAAGTGAGTTCGCTTTGGTAGCGAAGTGAGTTCGCTTTGGTAGCGAAGTGAGTTCGCTTTGGTAGCGAAGTGAGTTCGCCCATTTTTTGGAACGCCTCTGGATGAGGGGATTCCGGGGAGATTTTTCCCCTTAATAATATTAATGATATTAATCATATTAATATTATTAGGTTTCATTCCATTTTTGGATTGGAATGAAACCCAATAAAAAAAGAAAAAGAACCCCCCACGCTGAAATTTGAGGGGTTTTTTGGAATTTTTTGCTAGCAAAAAATAAAAAATGCTGGAATATCAGTCTTTTTTGTTGAGAGCACAGGAAGCTAAAAAACGTCGCGCAGCTCCACTTCGGGACTTCGCCCTCGTAGCGCGACGAGAACACTCCTAGGAGAAAGAAAAAACTCAGGAACGGAAAATGCCTCTTTTTTGCTGGAAAATCAGAACGGAAACAAAGCCGAAAAATTAGGAGTTCGCACTCTGCGCTCACGGAAAGCAGCTGAAATAGCAGTGTTTTTCTGGAAATCGGAATATACCGCAGAAACGGTTTTTCTTTTGCAAGAAAAAAACATAAAAACTACGCTATCGGCATATCGCCTCCAAAACTCCTTCCAGAATATGGCCTAGATTGCGGAATAAAGGCCGTAGAATGGGGTTGGAAGCGAAAAATGACAAAAGGTAGCCGAAATTTTTTTAAAGCGCCGTATGGTGCCTTAAAATAGCTAATTTAACGTTTTGTTAGATTTTGAGGTGATTTATTTTTGCTGGTGATTCAGGTTATCATAAGCGAAAGCGCTGAAATTTGAGCATCCAATCGCTTCTATGACGAGCCCACAACAGAGAAATTTCTTTCAGAGCAACAAGGCCAGGTTTTTAGTTCTCGGAATACAATGTTCAAATTGCAGCTTTTCTTCGCAGATGTTTGCTTGAGGATTCAACATTCTGCCGTGAGAATTAGCAGAGAACATATCGCAATTGGCGTCAAAATATAAAAAATATAAGTTTCCATACGAAAAAATACGCATAAAAATCACTTGGGTCCTATTGGTATAATCAATTACGACCTGCTAAAGCAGGAGGTATGCTAAGTATCTGAAGATACGCCGATTGAGGATAAATCCTATTTTGTTGCCATCACTAACTTCAAACTTTTTGATACTCCGCACTTTCCTTTGGC
>BNWE01000059.1 GCA_025998595.1 Alphaproteobacteria bacterium
ATTTCGGCGGCATTGGGCTTTGTAGTATCAAAGTCTAAAAATTTTTCTAACTGTTTTTTTACGCATTGCACATTGTGCTGTAAAACATCTTCACTCAGCAAATTTCTTTCTTCACTTTTTCCGCTCGGATCGCCCACCATGCCTGTTGCACCGCCTACTAAAGCAAAGGGTTTATGCCCTGCTTTTTGCAAATGAACCAATAATAAAATAGGCACCAGACTGCCAATATGTAAACTATCTGCAGTAGGATCAAAACCAATGTAGGCCGAGGTCATTTCCTTATTCAATTGTTCAATGGTTCCGGGCATTATATCCTGAATTAATCCACGCCATTGCAATTCTTCCATTAGATTCATACAAAATTCAATTTGCGCAAAAGTAATTACTTTGATGTTTTACAGCACAATGTGCAATGCGTAAAAAAACAGTTAGAAAAATTTTTAGACTTTGATACTACAAAGCCCAATGCCGCCGAAATGGTGAATAATTACGACTGGTTTAAAGACATGGGTTTTCTGCATTTTATCAGAGATGTAGGAAAGTATATTACCGTAAACTATATGTTGGCCAAGGATAGTGTAAAAAAACGGATAGAAAATGAAAATGGAATGAGTTTTACCGAATTTACCTATCAGTTGGTACAGGGCTATGATTTTTACTGGCTTTATACACACAAAAACTGCAAACTGCAAATGGGTGGCAGCGATCAGTGGGGTAATATTGTAACCGGAACTGAAATTATCAGAAAAAAAGCAGGCGGCGAAGCCTTTGCATTTACCTGCCCGCTGATAACCAAAGCAGATGGCGGTAAGTTTGGTAAAACTGAAAAAGGCAATGTTTGGTTAGATGCGCAAAAAACTTCTCCCTATCAATTTTATCAATTTTGGCTGAATGCCAGTGATGAAGATGCAAAAAAATGGATTAAAATATTTACGCTGCTACCAAAAGAAACCATTGAAAGCTTATTGGAAGCACACGATAAAGCGCCGTATGAAAGGATTTTACAAAAAAAATTAGCCGAATCATTAACCATTTTTGTGCATAGCAAAGCAGATTATGATTTTGCAGTGCAGGCTTCTGAAATATTATTTAATAATGAAACTGCTGATATACTGGCCAGCTTAAGTGAAAAGCAACTATTACAGGCTTTGGAAGGTGTGCCTACCATCACCATTTCAAAATCACAAATTGAAAACGGTTATGATTTATTAAACTTTTTAACTGAAACCAGTATCTTCCCCAGTAAAAGCGAAGCCAGAAAAATGTGGCAGAATGGTGGTATCCGCATCAATAAAAAGAAAATTGAAACCGATTATGTGCAGATTACAAAACAAGACCTTTTGCAAAACAAATACCTCCTCATTCAAAAAGGAAAAAAAAATTACTATTTAGCAGTTGTAAATGATTAGGATTTGAGTAGGCTTACTCAATTTTGTATTCATCTAAATTATTTAAAAAAGACAGTTTACTTTCAAACAAACTGTCTTTTTGTTTTATAAAAAACCGGGAATTTGAGCAATGGTTTGCCAAATATTTTCTGCTACCATCCTATTGCCGGTTTCATTTAAATGAACCCCATCTTTGGTTAAAACCCCCCTGTCGGCATTGGTATGATTTTGTGCTGCAATACAATCAAATGCCACTTTTCGCAAATCACAAAGTGGTACTTGGTAAGTGGTGGAAAGATTTCTGATAATACCATTGTATACATCAATATCATCATCTTGCCGGTTTTGACCTTGTAATTTTTCGCCAATGGATATAATGGTGCATAAAACCACAGGAATATTGGACGCCTGAAGTTTATTTAAAATGGCTTTGTAGAATTTTTCAAACTTATCGGCATCGGTACCTGTTCCGTGCGATACTTTATGCCATACATCATTTACGCCAATTAAAATAACTACCAAAGCAGGATTTTTATTCAAAACATCATCTTCTAACCGAAGGTATAAATCGTAAATTTTATTGCCACTAATACCTGCCCCCAAACAAGTTAGCTGAGATAAGCCATTTTGTACTATTTTTTCATTTAACAACTGCAAATAACCATCAGGCAACGTGCCAAATTCGGTAATTGAATCGCCGAAAAATAGAATTGTTTTTGTTTTTTTTGAAACTGTGTACGACATAAGCAACATTACAATTACAAATAATGCCAATAAAATTAGTTTACTTTCCATTTGGATACCCATCAGGGATGAATTAAAGATAACCTGTTGCAACGGAAATAAAAAAGATGTGAGATCATTTTTTAACCATAAAATCTATTCCATACAAAATAAATAGAGGAACTTAGTGTTTCTTTTATATTCAACACTAAAATTGATACATGTTAAAAAAAACACTTTTCTTACTGGGTATCATTTTTTCAGGACTTTTGGCAAAAGCTGTTGAACCAGATACCACCAGTGCCAGGGTTTATTTTCAATTCAATAAACCCGATTTAACACCTGCTGCAAAATTAATTTTAAATGATGTACCGCCCGGCGATTCAAGTATTACTTTAACCAGAATTAGAATTTATGGTAATGCACTTTCTAAAGAAAAAAATACAAACCTTGCTGTTAAAAGAGCCAATAATATTAAAAAATATTTAATGCGAATTGGTATCAATCCGGCTATCATTTCAACATTTGCAGTTTCAGAAAATGGCACTGCACTCCCCCAGCAAAATGATGAAGTTGTTGTTACCATTTTAATTGATTACGATGCAGCGGTAATAGAAAGAACGATTATTATAAAATCACCCGCAAAACAAACTGATTATTTGAAAGATTGAAGCCTTATTGAAGTTGTAACCAGAAAATTCCCTTTTATTGTGATAAAATTTTTTGGAACAAACCAAAGGCTCCCCTATTTTTGCACCCCAATGTAAAAATTGGTGATAGGATTGGGTTATGGTGTAACGGTAGCACTACAGATTTTGGTTCTGTCTGTCTAGGTTCGAATCCTAGTAACCCAACCAAAAATAAGCCCTGGTAAATATTTCCGGGGTTTTTTATTGCAATAAAAAACCGAAGTATTGACAGTACTTCGATTTTTTGTTTTAATTTATTATGAAATCAATTTTTGGAAGATACTTTAATTTCCTGCATTGGATTAGGTGGTGTAACAGGGTTCCTTCTATTGATTAAACCTGCTTTAAATAATTCAAATTTAGTAGGCGCACTTACTTTTGGCCACGAATTATTACTTTCATCAATATCTGCAGTTTCGCGTAATGGGTCTAATTGCATGGATTTTACTGCCTGATTGGTAACAAATACTTTGGTTACCTCATTTTCATTTTTTCGCCAAATTTGTGCAGGTATTCTTTCAACAGCTGTGGTGCCATCTTCAAATGTGAATTGAAGAATGATGGGCATTACCAACCCGCCTTTATTTTTAAAAGTTATTTCATACAAGTGTTTACCCAGATAAGGCTTTAATTCATCCTGCGTAAACTTTTCTGCAGTACCGCTTGCAGGAAGTGTTACATGAATCGTTGAATCGTACGGAATGATACCGCGGTCATATTTCCAGTAAAAATCGCGGAGAGAGGTATCTGCATCGGTAAGAAAAGTAATGGAATTATTTTCCCTGTTCCTTATTTTAGAAATATCATCAAACTGAGGAACTGCAGGTTTGGCTAATGGCATTGTACGAACGCCATTTCGCTGCGGCATGGCACCTATTGAAGCAGCATCGACTACAGCATGTTTTACTGAATCAATGGCAATATCGCAGGGATCGGTACTGTAAAACCAACCTCTCCAAAACCAGTCTAAATCTTCACCGCTTGCATCTTCCATTGTCCTAAATAAATCGGCAGGTGTTGGATGTTTGAATGCCCACCGGCGTGCATATTCCCGGAATGCAAAATCAAACAACTCATGCCCCATAATAGTTTCGCGTAATATATTTAATCCGGTAGCCGGTTTGGTATATGCATTAGGGCCAAACTGAACAATATTTTCACTATTGGTCATAATAGGTTCTAACTGATCTTTAGGCAAGCGCATGTAATCGGTTATTGTCCAGGCGGCTCCTTTATGGGATGGAAATTTATTGTCATACAATTCTTCGGTGAGGTATTCAACAAAACTGTTCAGGCCTTCATCCATCCAGGTCCATTGGCGTTCATCACTATTTACAATCATTGGGAAGAAATTATGCCCCACTTCATGAATTATCACACCTAACATGCCATTCTTAACGGCTTCGCTGTAAGTGCCATCTTTTTCGGTTCTTCCATAATTAAAACAAATCATAGGATATTCCATGCCATTGCTGGCTTCGATACTTTGTGCCACAGGATAGGGATATGGTATAGAAAATTTTGAATACGTTTTAATGGTATGTGCCACTACCCTGGTTGAAAATTTTCGGTATAATCCATATGCTTCTTTACCGTAAGCGCTCATACACATAATTTTTTTACCATCTATATAAGCAGGCATAGCATCCCAAATAAATTTTCGGGATGATGTCCATGCAAAATCGCGTACATTATCGGCTGAAAATATCCAGGTTTTGGTTGCAGATATTTTCCCTGTTTCAGCCTTTTTTGCCTCATCTAAGGTTACTATTTCAATCGGTTCTTTGGCAGTTTGTGCTTTGTTCCAACGTGCTAATTGATTGGACGACAAAACCTGATTATAGTTTTGGCAGGTGCCGGTTGCCATTACAATATGATCGGCAGGCACTGTCATTTGTACTTTAAAATTTCCAAAAGTTAATGCAAACTCGCCTCTGCCGGTAAACTGATGGTTTTGCCATCCTTGAAAATCGCTGTACACACACAAACGGGGATACCATTGCGTAATAGTAAATAAATAATTTCCATCTTCAGGAAAGTATTCATAACCACCACGGCCTCCCATTTGCATTCTGTCGGAAATTTTATAACTCCAGTTTATTTTAAAATTAAATTGCTGGCCTGGTTTTAAGGGGTGAGGCAAATCAATGCGCATCATGGTTTTATTGATGGTGTAAGGCAATGCCTTTCCTGTTGCCAGATTGATGACTGCATGAATTTTATCGCCATAACCATTATCTTCTTTCGATGTTTCTAATCTGTTAATCATGGCATTTGTCATGCGGTTATTCAGATAGCTGGCATCCTGATAATTGGCATTGTGCAAATTATTGTGTTCATTTTCATCTAACTGAATCCACAAATAGGTAAGCGCGTCGGGTGAATTGTTGTAATAGGAAATATTTTCCGTTCCGGTTAACATCAATTTTTTCTCATCTAATGAGCATTTTATATCATAATCGCAGCGTTGTTGCCAGTATTTAGGCCCCGGGGCGCCACTGGCCGTTCTGTACTCATTGGGTGTTGGTAAAATGGTGCCCAATTGTTCAAATTTGTTTCCATGGTTGGAACCCGGATTGTTTTGAATATTTTGTGCTGGCAAAACACGCCAACCAGGCAGTAATACCAGTAATAGTAACCACTTTCTCATAGCATTTATGTTATTTTTTAAAAATGAAAAGGCATTCGTTGTAAACACATTTCTAAAGATAAGGCAATAATGACTGCCGACAAAAACAGCAAATAATATCTTCGGTTAACGCTAAAAATTTGCACCAGTATAAAAGCAATTACCAAAATAATGAGTACAATAATAAGTTGCCCAACCTCTAAGCCACAGTTAAAGGCAAATAATTGCCAAATAATGTTTTGATCTTTCCCCAATAAACTCTTTAAATAATTACTAAAACCCAACCCATGAATTAATCCAAAAAATAATGCAAAAAAATAAATAACCGGAAACTTTGCTTTGAACACAAATTTTTTCACAAAAAAATTACTAATGGCTGTAATTAAAATGGTAACAGGAATTAAAAACTCAATCCATCGTGTTGAAAAATGCACTACATTCAAAACACTTAAAGCAAGGGTAATAGAATGGCCAATGGTAAATGCGGTTACTAAAATTAAAATTTTTTTCCAATCTGCAAATTGATATCGGGTGCATAAAGCTGCAATAAACAGAATATGATCTAATGCAGTGATATTGGCAATATGTTCACGCCCTAATGTAAAATACAAATTAAAATCGCTCATGGCGTTCAATATAATACCGACATTTGTAATCACCAAAAAATTAAGATAAATGGTTGCTTTACTGTATAAATGGATATGGATTACCTGCATTACCGCCATGCACCCGTTTTATGTTTCGGTTATTGATTTGCATCACAATGCAAAAGAAAAAATGGTGGAAGTAAGTATTAGAATTTTTACAGATGATCTGGAACAGGTTTTAAAAAAACATTTTAATAAAAATGTAGACCTTACGCATCCTGCAAATAAAGCAGAAGTAAATAATATGATTCAACAATACATTACGCAGAAAATGAATGTTAAAATCAATAACGCATCTGTTCATTTAAAATATGTTGGGTACGAAATTCAAAAAGAAAGTGTGTGGAGTTACTTTGAGATAGAAAATATTCCATCCATCAAAAAAATGGATATAACATCAACGCTATTGTATGATTACCAGCCAACACAAGTAAATATTTTTCATGTAAACTGCAATGGTGAAGATAAAAGTTACAAGTTAGATAACCCGCAAAACGCTGTAAGCTTTACTTTTTAACCGTTTTTTTGAGGGGTGGTGTTAAATCCACAATGGCATAGTGCTGCAATTCTTCCGGCCTGGTTTCCGGATTAAGAAAGTCAAAACTCAATTGTGTTACATGAAAATTATCGCCCCGGTGCAACACTTTGGCATAGGGAAATTTCTTTTCAATTATAGCAACACTATCAGCATTGGTTACAGCAACTTCGCCTTCTTTTAATCCATTTATGGTGGTGTCAGGAAAAATATATTGTCCATAAAAATAAAATGGATAGCCAGGATGTATGCCTGCAACAATCACCTTCGACTTGTCAATATGTTTGGCGTTGATAAACCCGGCTGCAGTATTGCCCATTTGGTATTGCAATAAAGCAGGATAGAATGCAGTATTTAAAAACACATTGATGCCGATAATGGTAAAGAATGCAATAACAGGTAACCGGTGAAAATGTAATTTTTTAGAATAAAAAAGCGAGTACATTAATAATAAACATAATGCAGATAATGTTGCTACAAATTTGGGTATATCTGAAAAAGGAAATGCCATTAATACAATTAATGCCAGCCAAAGCACAGTAAAAATAAGAAGGTGTAATAAAACCAGGATTCGCCGTAAATGCCTCCATTTATGTTCAAAAAACAAAGCATATAAAAACTTTGCAGTTACAATTGCTGCGAAAGGGAATGCTACAAAAATATAGTGTGGCAATTGTGCCTGGCTTCTGGCTAACACGCAATAGGTAATAATGAAGCCTCCGGTGGTAATCCACTCCTGCTGTTCAGTAAGTTTACCTTTTTGCTTTATAACTGTTTTTATTTCTAAAAACAATCCAACCAGAAAAAAAATAATCCATGGCGAAAAGCTCCACAACATATTTTGCAGTAAAAAGGTAAACTGATTCATTTCTCGGTTGGCATTCTCGCCGGTATAACGGCCAAAACTTTGCGTCCAGTAATAAAACCTCAATCCTGATGTGATATAATTTCCGCCTACCATTTTACCGGGATGCATATCAAACTGTTGGTACAATCCTATACTCATTGGCAATAATAGTATTGCTATTATTAGCAGGCCCGGAATGTATTCCCAACGATAGAACTGCTTCCATTCCCTACGTAAAATAAAATGGGGCAGAAATGCAAAAACCGGTACAAATAATGCTATAGGCCCTTTTGTAAGCATACCACCAGCAATAGCTATAAAGCCCAACACAAAATGAATATACTTTTTGTTTGTATACCATTCTGCCAATTGCCAGATACTGAAAATAACCCAACCCATTAACATGGTATCGGCTCTTACATCATGATTCATGAGGAAGAGTGCCTGACTGGCTGCCAGCACCATAGCACTCAGCATGGCTGTTTCTTTCTTATAATAAAGCAATGCCAACCGGTAAGTAGCATAAATAGCTACAATTGAAAATAAAACAGATGGCAAGCGATAAGCCCAATCATGAACACCGAAAATATACATACTTAATCCGGATAGCCAGAAAAGCATGGGTGGTTTATCTAAATAATCGTGGCCTAAATCATATACTTGCAGATAGCTTTTGCTGGTGGTATGCTTACAAAAGGGCCTATAGCATTATTTGTACCGGTTTTTGCATTTCTGCCCCATTTTATTTTACGTAGGGAATGGAAGCAGTTCTATCGTTGGGAATAC
>BNWE01000060.1 GCA_025998595.1 Alphaproteobacteria bacterium
GAAATACATAGAAAACCAAAGTGATGGGCCAAATGAATTCAAGGTATGGGACGAAAAGTAGGATTTATCCGCATTCAGCGTATCTTCAGATTCTTAGCATACCTCCTGCTTTAGCAGGTCGTAATTTTCCATAGCCTTCAACGACGGCGACAACACAACTCCGCATAAACCAAGAGCGGCAATAATTTTAATTTTACTCACATTCTTTCTCCATATAACGACTAGCTTACCAAAGCCACCGACACACTTGTGCCGAAGCAACAAACCTAACGCAAACTTCTCTGCGTATATATATAATAGAAAGGACATGAATGCAATGCTATATTTTCTTTTTTGTGGTTAATTTGTATCAACAAATCTTACAACTAGGAGCATATAGCAAAAAGTGCATGTGGTGCAATCCGTTTTTACAAGCCTCCGTCAGTCGTTCTGCTATAAATCTTGCTGTCGACAAAGGACATTGACTCCCGCCAGGAATGATGAGACGGCACCCAAAACAATATTCACCCGTATGATTCTATAGCATTTTCTCGCATAAATGAATGGCGCTATTGAACTTGCAGAGATGATGCCATAGCCGTTTAATTCTCATTCGGGCCTGCCATCCAGATGAGCGAAGCGACGTGTGGATCCATATATCGATAAATACACAATCTTGTGTCGTTTTATTCCAAATTATAAACTTGACTATATAGTGCAAACACTTTGGCATTGAAATTGGCACTCGCATACCTTTTAATCAGTAGCGATAGCAATAAATGGATCCAACGGCACGTTGGCAGCGTGTTGGTTACAGAAAATTTCAACAATCTCAAAATTTTCAGATCTTATTTACCATTTTGTGTTTTAATTATAGATAAGAAGGTGTTATTTGGGGGTTATATGAGCGATTTATGTTTTAAAAAAAATCTTCCGGCAGTGTTGGGCATGTTTTCAGCACTTCTATTGCATAATACTACATTCGGCGCTCCAAAAGCGAAGTCATCAGAAAAAACATCGGAGAACTCATCTCAAAAAAAACAAAAGAGCTCATCGGAAGATAACTACAGTATTAAAGGAGGCCAGTTCTACGAAGAAAGCGCCGGAAAGATTGCCGACGACGATGTTGCAGGCATACGCGTAGTAAAAGACAAAATTATTTTACTTGGATATGATAGGAAAAGTAGTTCTGAGGCCATGAAAGCAGACGAGGCCTTTTCAAATCTAAACTTTTTTAAAAAATATTCAAAATTGGTAAGTGCTGAATTCACAGAAATAGAGCTTACAAAAGACCGTCTTGAAAACATTCAAAAGTTTTTGCAAAAAGAAATTAAAAACATTGTGATCGATTCTTGCAAGATTGAGCCAGACAACATAGCGCTGTTGGCAGACGTTATTACGAAAAGAAACGAAATAAAAAACGTCACATTCCGACTTATAGATAATGAGTCCGATGGATATGATGCTATCATATCTGCAATAGAAGGATTGTCTGAGCTGAAAACCATATGCCTTGCATTTGATAAAATAAAAAACGATTCCTGTCAGAAAATTTCGGAGCTGATAAAAAAATCTGCTGCTTCATTAAAAAATCTGTCACTGGCGTGGAATGGTGTAGTGGAGACAGATAAAGAAGCAGAGGCATATCAAAAACTTTCGGAAGCAATTGGTGAATTAAATGGATTGAAAGCGTTTGAGTTGTTTCTAATGAGCATAGACGAAAAAAATACAGCCACTCTCTTTGCGGGAGTTCGCAATTTAACTGCTCTATCCAGATTTAAATTGTTTCTGGGAAACATAAGCGTACAAAATGAAGTCAAATTATTCGAAAACGCTGAATCTCTTGGCGAAACATTGAAGGAAATGACTCAATTGGTAACGCTGGATATTTCTGGCATGAAGCTTCCAACGGATGTTATGCAGGTACTCGCTCAAAATCTCAAGTTTCTTACAAAATTGGAGTGTTTTAATCTGTCAGATAACACCATAGATGCACAATGTGCCGAAATACTTGCTGCATCCATGAAGGAAATGAGTAAATTACAAACACTTGCCATCAACGGCTGCGAGTTATCTGCTCCTTTGTTCGCTACTTTATGCAAGGCATTTGATCATTCTCCAATGACGATGTTATATGCGAGAAATAATGCCATAAAAGAAGGCGTCAGGAGCTTACCAATAAAAACAATGGCAGATCTGAAATTGGCCGATTTTTCCAAAAACGAGGTATCGTTCGAAAACGCCATGGAGCTCATCAAGCTCACGGTCGACCATCCAAAATTGCAAGCAATTAACTTTAGAGAAAACGCACCTCTGGATTCAATGGAAGAAGCAGATAAAAAAATAAAAAGAGATGAACTCGAAAACTGGAAACGAGAAAACAAGTGTCACGTAGCGTTCTTCGGACTGTGAGTGGTTGCACCACGAGCGATTTATGAATAATGTACATGCGGTGTGCTCACTTGTCATGTTGGTGCTCGCACATAGAGCGAAGCCATTAGCAAATATGCAGCACGCACTTAAATGACTTCTTTTACTTTTCGAGCCAACTCCTTCAGATTAAAAGGCTTGGAAAGAAAATGCACTTTATTATCGTTCGCCAGAGATTCGCGGAAGCTGTCCTCCGTATATCCCGATATAAATATGACTTTCATTTCTTGATTATATTTTTTGATGTTCTCCATGAGCGTTGGGCCATCCATTTTGGGCATTACGACGTCTGTTATCACAAGATCTATGCGATCGACTCCTTTTTTAACGAATTCAAGAGCAGATTCACCATTGGACGCTTCAATAACACGATAACCCTTGTCTCTTAATGCGCGGGAACTGAACATTCTCACGGCGTCTTCGTCTTCCACCAGCAGAATTGTGCCGGCTCCGGTAAGGTCAATCATTTTGTTTTCGACAGGTTTTTCCAAGTCACCGGAATCTTTGCCCTTCGTTGGAATACTCACGGGAAAATATATGCTGAACTTAGTTCCCATTCCCAATTGACTTTCCAACGATATGAATCCTCCGGTTTGTTTTACTATGCCATAAACCGTCGATAATCCCAGTCCGGTTCCGTGTCCTTTTTCTTTTGTGGAAAAAAACGGATCGAAAATTCTGTTCATGACATTTTCTGGTATGCCGGATCCACTATCCGCTACTTCTATGAGAATGTAATTTCCCGGCGGCATTGTTTCACCCCGTAGGAATTTCGGTACCTTGGATTCGTAGGAAAATGTTTGAATGGTCAATGAGCCTCCGTCTTTCATGGCGTCTCGGGCATTTACCGCAAGATTTATTATGACCTGCTCGAATTGTATCTGATCGACTCTGATAAAACCAACATCTCTTCCGTGAACGACTTTCAATTCTATTTTTGCTCCGAGAAGTCGTTTCAAGAGGGCACATAGTTCTCCAATCATATCCATTACGTTCAGAACTTTAGGCTGCAGCGTCTGCTGTCGGGAAAAAGCCAATAGCTGTTTCACAAGATTAGAAGCTCGATTGGCATTTTGCTTTATCTGCATTACGTCGTTAAACGATTGATCTGATGGAGGATGTTTTTCCAGCAGCAAATCGCAGTAGCCAATCATTGCCGTCAGCAGATTATTGAAATCATGCGCTATGCCTCCGGCCAACTGTCCAACGGCCTGCATTTTCTGAGATTGCACAAATCTATCCTGCAAGTCTTTTGTTTCCGTAATGTCGACGAAATATATGACCAGGCCATCATTGTCCTTTGTGCGCTTGCTTTCCTCTATTTTTGTTGCATAAACCATGATGGTTTTATGGTTCTGCTCCTTAAACCGTATTTCAAATGGTGCCTGAGATTTATGAATTCCGCCTGAAAGATTGTATAACTTCTCTCGTACGGATTCTCTTTGTTCATCGGCAATAAAATCCAAAAATGAAACGTTTTCTATATTTTCTACGCCCATGAGACTTTTTAAAGTTGCATTGGAAGAATGTACGATTTCGGCGCCATCGGTGACCAGTATTCCAATGGGGGCGTCTTCAAATATATGTTCGAAGTATAGTTTGCTCTTTCCAAGAGCCTGAATGATATCATCATCGCCATGATTAGATTCTTTCGATACTATATATGTTCTTATGCCGTTGGCACTTTCCATAATTTGACGAGCCACAACTTCTACGTTATCAGCCGTTTCCGCCATCAGAGTGAGTTTTTGCGGAACTTGCTTACTCCATGTGAACTTTTTTGGCTTGTTGTCGCTTTGGATGTATTCGGAAATGTTGTTTCCGACTATGGAGTCGATTTTACTACCCATCAACCTAGAAAACGTACTGTTGCAGAAAACAATCTCGTCCTCTTCCCCAAGACAGAAGTATCCGACATGGGAGCTGTTAATTATGTCCAGCAGAAAATTACTATCGTTATCAATGGATTCCACACGAACACTCGATGGAGTCAAGTCAACGATAGTCCAGGCATGGAATCCACTTATCTCACCCAGTGGAGCCGCGGCAATTCTCCACAGAGAGGTTGTTTCAGAATTCAGTCTCATAGGAATATCCACATGAGTTTGCACTTTGTTCGTGGATGATATTTGTAAATGACGAATCGCCTCAACAACTTTTGGATATTTTCCAAAGCACAGTATGAAATCGTCCATTGTTTTTACTCGAAACCCCGGAAATAGATTTTGCGCTATGCGGTTTAGGAATACGCATCTTCCGTTATCGGCAAATACGAAAAAAGCAAACACAGAAGCATCAAATCCACCGGCAACGATATTCTTCTGAAAAGTTGTAATCTGATTATACTCGCGTAACTCCCTGACTTCCTTTGAAAAAGATACGCACAAAAGTCCCGTTATAAATACCAATATAATCGAGAAGTAATTTCCGTCCAATATTACCGCTAATAGGGCGCATATTAAAAAAATACAAGCCATTGCCATATGCTTAAAGGAGGAAGGGGATCTTTTGGAGAGAAAGCTTTCTATATCAAAAAAAATCATTCTTTACCACTGCAATTTTTCACCATGTAATTCCTCATCAGAGACATGCAAGACGAAATGACTAATATCCCGACTATTATAGATAGATAAATCGATGAAGCAAAATGCATATAATCTGCTAATATCATTTTCAATCCTATTAAACACAATATCACCGCAACTCCGTATTTCAAATAATAGAGTTTGCGAACAAACATAGCGAAAACCACATACAACGATCGAAGACCGATTATGGCAAACGCATTCGACGTGTACATCACAAGTTTGTTATTGGTTACAGAAAACAACGCCGGAATCGAATCAAACGCAAAAATTATGTCGCAAATCTCTAGGCAGAAGATGGCCACCATCAAAATAGTTATTTTTGTTTTACCTTCTTCCAAAACAAAGAAACGCCCCATATGGTTTCCATCAAATACATTTAAATATTTTTTTGTTTTCTCCAGAATTACATCGCTGAAATTTCCTTCCTCATTTTTTCCCATAAATACGCTAATACCAGCATAGAGTATCATTATACCAAATACAGGTATCATAAAATGAAATGAATAAAGTATTCCGGATATCATCAGTATCATTATTATTCTAAGAATTAATGCGCTAAAAATTCCAATGAGCAGTAATTTTCTCTGATATTCGTTTTCTATATTTAATTTTTGGAAGATTAACATAAACACAAATATATTGTCTATGCTGAGGGTTTTTTCCACACAATAGGCAGTAAGATACTCGAAAAAACAATCTATTCCGAAGAAAACATATATACAAACCGAAAATGATGTTCCCAGAAAAATCCATATAAACGTAAGAAAAAGTGCACTTTTAATAGTCAGCTTTTTGGAAGTGAAAAGAAAGTCAGCGGCAATCAAAACAGCCATAATCGCGTTGAAAACAATGAAAATGGCCGTCTCTTGCAAAATAAAACCCCAAAAAAAATACAGAAACATCATAAAATTTAATTGATTTAATTTCAATTCGCTTATGCGGGACGCAGATGCAAAAACTCCTTTTCGGCGCACTGTTAAAAAATGATTTAAATACCGAAAAAGTGATGGCTGAAATGATAAATATTCGTTCATTTTTTTTGAAATTTCAGAGGGTGCGCTCGGCATGAGTCGAGCCCGCAACCTTCAGGTTATGAGTCTGATGGTATGTGGCCATTTAATGCTTTTTAGCTGAAATGCTCATAATGGTACTTCCGAGAAGATTTCGATAACGGTAAAACGTACAAGAAAGAAGTCGCCATTTGTAGTTGTTGCGCTATTACAATTTAAATGTTATACAATACTTTACGTTGAATATGGAGATGGATATGACGAAAAAGTTAAGCTTAAGAATCAAAAAGCTTTTATTGAACCCATTGTTACAGCTGCTACTGGTCTTTTTATTCGTGTCCTGTTGCTACAGTATGCTGAGCGCTGAAGTCATCAGTTTTTTTCTAACCATCAGTGTTAACCTGAAAGAGTTGCTCATTTTTGTTTTGCCATTTCTTCTGTTCAGTTTTGTTTCGGTTGCACTTTCAGCCATTCCCCGCGAAGGAATGTTTTTTGTGCTTGGTCTGATGCTTTTAGTTTGCGTATCGAATTTTTGCAACGTCCTGGTATCCGGAGCGATCGGATTTTCTCTATTATCAGGACTTCAAACCAGCACTATTGCCGAAACAAATGTGACGTTTTCTCCGTTTTTTTCGCTGGATCTGCCGCATCTGTTAAGCACAACACTTGCACTGATTTTGGGAGTATGTGTGGGACTATTCAACTCATTTCGTCCTAATAAATACATATCGCTGGTCATAAACACCATTCATGATTGGGTGATGAAATTCATGAAGCAGCTTTTTGTGCCGTTGCTGCCGCTTTTCGTCGGTGGATTCCTTCTGAAATTATTTGCAGAAGGAAAGATGACCGGATTTGTTTCACAAAACGCCAGCGTCTGTTTGATGATGTGTGGTTTTCTGGTTGCATATCTCTGCGTATGGCTTATGGTGGCTGCCGGATTTAGATTTTCCAGAGCTACAGAAATTCTCAAGAATGCAGCTCCCGCTATTGTGACGGCGTTTAGTACGATGTCCAGCGCTGCTGCTCTTCCAATGTCTCTTATTGCTGCAGAAAAAAATACAAAGGACAAGGTACTTTCGGATGCGGTTATGCCTCTAACCGTGAATTTTCACATGGTTGGCGATACGATCATTGTTCCAATTATTTCAATGTTAGTTATGGTGTCCATGAACCATCCGCTTCCAGCATTTTCTGATTTTGTAATGTTTGGAGTGTTTTTTGTGCTGAATAAATTTGCTGGTGGTGGAGTGCCTAGCGGAACTATTATGGTTACCGTGCCGGTTCTGCAGAAATATTTCAACTTTGACGATTCAATGATAGCGTTTATTATAGCTTTTTATGGAGTTGTAGATCCAATCGCAACTGCCGGAAGTGTCGCGGCTAATAATTTCTTCGTTGTTATCTTCCAGAAAATAAGAGCGGTGTTGAAAAAATCGTTTAGACGTAAATAAAAAGGTATTTGTGAGCGTCTTCGTTAGCGAATTTTAATTGCAGTCTCAATGTTTTCAGCAACATTAGACCTATTATTGGTTCCACTTACATCATAGTACCATTTCCTCTATTTCTTCATCGCTACTGCCACTACTTTTGCTGCTATTACTGTTGCTATCTGCATCATTGTCTAGCTTTATTTCCTCTATTGCTTCATCGCTACTGCCACTTTTATCGCCATTTTTTGCGCCATCATCTGGTTTTTTTTCCTCTATTACTTCATCGCTACTGCCACTTTTATCGTCGCTTTTTGCGCTATCATCTGCCTTTTTTTCTTCTGTTTTTTCATCGCTATTGCCACTTTTGTCGTCGCTTTTTGCGCTATCGTCCGCCTTTTTTTCTTCTGTTTTTTCATCGCTATTGCTACTTTTATCGTCGCTTTTTGCGCTATCGTCTGCCTTTTTTTCCTCTATTACTTCAGCACTTGATGACGTTGAAGCGTTCGCATTCTGATCATTTGTATTCGAAGCGTTAGGAGTAGAAGAGCCAGAAGCACCTAATGCTCCCTTAACAACAGCTCCAGCTAAAGCTCCCAGAGCACTTCCAGCTCCAGCTAAAGCTCCCAGAGCACTTCCAGCTCCAGCTAAAGCTCCCAGAGCACCTCCTCCTGCGGCTCCGGCAGCGGTTCCAGCCGCGGTTCCAGCAGCGGTTCCAACAGCGGTTCCAACAGCGGCTCCGGCAGCTCCTGCTAATGCTCCAAGAGCACCTCCG
>BNWE01000061.1 GCA_025998595.1 Alphaproteobacteria bacterium
ACTCCAATGAGTCCTTTGATGAGACAGGCGAGCGCCGATAGCACATACATCGCCACAATAATTTCGTGCTGACGTTTGGGCTTATCGTTTCTAACAAAGGCAGCAAAAAAACACCAGAGAGCGCCGCTCATAAATACCGACAGCACAAGATCCAGAATAATCAAATGACTGTGAGCGTAGTACAGTATGTTCGTGGCTAGTATGCCGGACGATAATAACCCGACTCCGTTGGAATAGTATCGACTTCCCATGAGAAACACGCTCAAACATCCCAATATCGCGAATATTACGGTCCAGAGTCTCATGGACGTTTCATTGATGCCAAAAGCTTTTATGGACGCCGCTTGCATCCAATAGAAAAGCGCAGGCTTTTCGAAATATTTCAGCCCGTTCAAACGCGGAGTTACGTAGTCGCCGGTGACCACCATTTCTCGAGGGATTTCTACATATCTTCCCTCGTCCGGATCTGCAAATGGACGAATTCCCATATCATATGAAAAGAAAACCGCTAGAACCAACGCCAGCGCAAAAAATCCTTTGAGCCCCTCAGGCCAATCCAAGCGATGCATATACCTTATCCGAAATATAGAATGGAGCGGGTGAAGGGAATCGAACCCTCGTAACAAGCTTGGGAAGCTTATGCTCTACCATTGAGCTACACCCGCATTGGAGACGATAATAAATAAACAAAACGCTAATTGCAATTATATTCTTGAGACCATCGCAAATCAAACTATTTTGATGCACCACATACGTTTTATTGAATAACACAAAAGCCGCTGAAAATATTCCAACGGCTTTTGGGGATCTAAATTTGAGAGTCTTTCAACTATTTTGGATCCTTTTCTGTATTCTCTGTGCTATCCGGTTCATTTAACTTTTTTCTCTTGGTGTCACGATTCTCCATATCATCTTTCTCTCTTCCTAGCCCCTCGGTAGCAGAATCCGATTCCCTCTTTCTCTTTCTAGGATTGGCAGCAGTAGTGACATCAACTCCCGCTTCATTCGCAATAGTCTCAATAGTTGCAGTAGGCGTTGCAACATCAGCCACACGAGATGCTTCAGGCGTTGACATCGCATCATCGTCTACAAGCGTTGGAACGGCAGTTACTGGTGCTGGTATAGTAGCTACAGGTACCGCAAGTGTTGGTGTGACTGCTACAGGTGCTGGTGCGACCGCTATAGGTGCGACCGGTGCTGCAGGCGCTGGCGCAGCCACTGACATGGCCACATCATACGCACTCATTATCAATCTTGCTTGTGCACCATCCGAATTATTAGACCTAGCAAGCTTCCTAAGTTCTAACCGAATATCTCCTCCATTTGAAAATCCACGCTCCGCAAAATCAAACGCCGCTTGACATATATTCATTACCGATATTGAATATGTATTTTCACGTTTTTTTAGATCGCCGACCCTACGTTTTGCCTCAGTAGTTAGAATTCCAAAAAATGGTATATTATTAAGCTCTGTACATGCCAAATCGATTGCGTCAATATTGTACTTCATGTCATCGATCATAATAATAGAGGTTGGCTTTTCGTCTTCTTCAAGCTTCTCTATGTATGCTTTAAAAGGTGGGTTCTTGGACAACATTCGCCCATCACCAAACTCATAGGTTCTGCCCAATACTGAGCCATGCATCGCAGGAGAAGGGCTCCCTGATGGACAATAGATTTGCCCTCCTATCTCTTCTCCAGTAGCATACTTCTCTGTACCTTTTTTATCGTGGCCTAAAAAACAAATGCCAGCTCCGGATCTGCGTATTTCCACAGACCTAGTTCTATGACAAATAGGTTCAGACATTGTTAACCCAAGGCATTTTCCTCCTTTTTCCTTAAAAACCCTTAAGCAATTTACCGCATCAACAGAAATAGTACCTTCGTAATTCGCCTCATTGCTTTCACGAATTATGTCTTTTGCCCTATTCAGAGCATGCATTTTGCGTATAAAAAACTCCCTAGACGACACATCGAACTCAGGCGTTTTGCTCAATTTTTCGTCATAAAATGCCCACTCATTCTCAATAACTGCGCTGTAATCTGAAATCGCCAGAGTCTGGTTATAATCAACAAAAACGTAAGGTCTCTCACCTAAAGCTTTTCTATTATTCAGAATGTATGCATGAATTGCTCTCCATGAGTCTAATTCCTTACAACGCTGCATTGCAGACGACTCATTGCAAAACAGCGACAGCATCGAGGCAAACAAAAATTTATGTAAAGTCTTCATCTTTTTTCTCCATTTATTAACTAACGACTTGTTGTGGATTGTATCAGAAAAAAAGCATACTGTCAAGCGAAAAAAAATATTTTTTGAAATATACCGCTTTTGCTTTAAGTATATATAATTGTAAGTATGAAAAATCCCAAATGGCCGCTGGAATCTAGAAAATTCAATTTAAGCGCGACCTTCCGAGAACTAAAAAACTCTGCCTATAAGAAAAATACATCTCTCGTAGAGTGATTCAAAAACTTCACCTATTCTGAAGACCTTTCACTTTCATTGCAACCAGAAACATATAAATACTTGATACTCTAGTGCCTCAAGGCCGCCTAATGCCTGCCCCTTTACACAAATAGCTTTGCTATAAAGGCTTCAGAGGGCTCCGTAAAACCCTCTCATAATTAATTTTTTTTAGATTTACCAATGCTTGAGCTCGAGCAACCACCGCCGTCGCTTGAGACTTTAGGATGAGACCTGAAGAACTGCTCCAACTGCATCTCCAATTTGACCCTACGACTAAAACCTGGATAATGATTAGAAGAGCATATAACATTCTCAATTTTTTCAAATATTTCAGCTTCAATTTCTTTCGGAGGACGCTCTTCTTCCAAAAGACTTCCAACAAACTCGGCAATTCCTGGGCTAACTGCATGTGGAGAAGCGCAGCTAATTGAATTCAAATAAGCATCATCGTATTCACCAATGTACAAGGCCTTGTGCGGTCTCGTTTTTTTACTTAAATGATAAGCAATTGCCGCGTCTACTAAATGAATTATTTCCCCTATAGAATGAGTCGGAAATGTAAGAAGTCCAGCCGCCTTGTATTCTTCTGATTTGTCAGCTTTGACCATGGGAGCTCCACTAGCACCAGGTCCTCCAAGCTGCTTAGCATCCTCATAAGTACCATCTTCTCTCGTTATTTCTATTGCTCTTGCTTTCATTACATTCCGACCAGATAAAGCACTAAGAAAAAAAATCTCTTCCCTTACGTCATTCAGAGTTGCAACAGGTATGTTATAGGGCGAAACCGCACCTGCTCCAAAAGTAATAATAACGTATTTCCCCATCAGTTTATTGCACGTCTCATCTAATTCGACTTCTATGCCATCCGGAATCTCGCCATCGAGGATTAGAGCAGCGACATCTGAAAACTCGGTTTCATTTTTCTTAAAAAAATACGCTCCTTTTACTGGAATGCTACTAGAAATTGGAGCTCCGGTTCCCCACACATAAAATCCGTCCCCCAGATTCTTGGAAAAACCTATATTGGGAGTAAAGAAAAGTTTTTCAGTGAGCGAAGCGCCATCTTGAAATTCCGAAAAATACACTATTCCAGAAGGGGTGCCCTTTTTTGTCTTTACTTCCGTTCCAATTTTTACTTTGCCTCCAATGCTCTTCAACAATTCAGTAACATTGTGACCTGCGGAAAGTACAAAGCTGTACCCGCATCTTTTAATAACAACCCCTGTTCCAGTACCTACACCCCCATCAGTGAAGTTGTTATCAATTCTACCACAGGATTCAGAAAACTTGCCATACTCGCCGCCCGGTAGCACAGCTTTAGCGCAAGCAATCAAATGGTTTACGCTCCTTATTGCCTCAGCAACAATCCTTTCTCTTTCTTTTGAGGAAAGTCTATCTATCATTTTAAGCGTCATCGTATGGCATATTTTATGTCCTTCAATAACAAACAGAGTTAGCAACTGATCCGGATTTTTCAAAAGCCATTCATAAAATGGTTTTATATCCATAATCTCACCAGAACCAGGTTCCGGGCATTCCATAATTTCATGAAAGAATTGATGGTCAGGACCAATAAACACTCTCGGAAGCGACTTCAGCTCGTTCCGTTTTTTCAATTTCATCGCCAATATACGTTTCGGACATCTCACTCCCCCTGCAACTTTCCCGTATTCATGAAGTACTCCATTCCGCTCGGCAACAAATCGTCTCGGCTGCTCCTGTGAATTCATTGCCAACGCAACATCCAAATACGCAAAAGCACACATTCCACACAACAATGATGCGATTGTTAACAGATCATTTTTCATAAATTCTTCTCCATAAAAACAAAAAACCAACATCGCTCTACCACTATTAGCAGGCGATCTACTTCACTGATCAGTGTAATGAAAAATCATATTTGATACAATACTTCAGCTAAAAATATATTAAATAATTATTAAATAACGCTATCTTTTGAACCAAAAATATTTCGATATAGACATATATTCAGGACCAATGTGATAGAGTATACCGTACATGCGCTAACAGCCTTGTCTCCGTTTTCAGCATATGCGAAGTATATTTTTAATGTTGATTCAACGTCAATGTTGAAGATAGCGCTCGCATATCTTTCAAGCCGTAGCAATAGCATTGGCGCTAGCCCTGCAAGGACTGCCCCTGGTGCAACTGCAATATTTTTATGAAATCTTGTACTGAAATTTGTTCTGCCCTGGTGTTGGAATCGTATCCCAAGCTTTGGAGTACTTCTACCGGATTCTGGAAGTATTTTTTCATTGGGCCAAGCATGATCTTTCTTCTGTGCATGAAAACATCAGTGAGTATTTGGGAGAAACACTCGAAGTCCTCGTAGTGGTCGCATTCATCTCTGGAAAATGGAACAAATTGCAAAACAGATGACTTCACCTTGGGAGGAGGAGAAAAACTTCCCGGCTCCAGATCGAACACTTTTCGAACCGTAGATCTCCATTGAGCGAGGACCGATATTCTCCCATATGATTTTGTCGATGGAACCGCGCATAGACGATCTGCGACTTCCTTCTGAAACATGAGAACATACGTCTCGCATAAATCAAATTGCGGCAGCCATTTAAACAGCAGTTGTGTGGAAATATTATAAGGAAGATTCGACACCAACGTGACGTTGGATCCTTTTTCTGCTTCACTACCTTCTGAACCGTATGCGTGATATGCTTGCAATGTTGAAGCTGATTCTGTACAAGTAGAGGTCAGCCCGGCTCGGACTGCGTGAGTGGTTGCACCACAGGCGTTTTCTGCTTCGCTACCTTCTGAACCGTATGGGTAATGTGCTTGCAATGCTGAAACTGAATCAAGATGAGTAAACGCCTGTGGTGCAACCATCAATGCATCACATTCAATGACTTCGAGTTTATCGCCGAACATTGGTCTCAGCTCTCTCCAGACGGAAGCCCAGTGATTATCATATTCGATTACATACAATTTTTTCGGATTACGTTTTAGTATTTCCAGAGTAAGTCCGCCTGGACCGGGGCCAATTTCCACTACGATCTTGTTCTGGAGATCTCCGGCGGTAGATACGATCCTGCTGTTTATGTTTTCATCAAACAAAAAATTCTGACCGAACTTCTTGTGAGTCTTTCGATAATAATTCTCAAATATCCATTTGGCAGAAAGATACATGCTACTCTTGCGTTAATAAATGCCTGTGGCGCAACCATTAATGGCGACGACCATATTTCGCGTCTATGTTGATAACAGCCTTCTTCTTCAGATCCTGCAATTCTCTTTCGGCAAATACAGTCAGTCTCTCGCTTGTTTTCTGATACTTTATCTCATCTCGAGATGGTTCCTTCAAAGTTGTAACTTTTCTATCCATTACGCATACAACCACTATCCCCCCATCCACAAGCATTGGTTTACTAAAGCAGTCCTGCTGAACGTCCGAAAGCATATTTCTAAATTGCGGTTGCATTGATTCCAGTGTGCAATGTGTCACATCGGAGATCATCATCATTCCGGATTCCTTAGCCTTCGCAACGAGATCCTTAGCACCATTGGACTTTTTCATGAGATCATTTACATAATCCATGAGCGGTCCAATTACGTCGCTGGACGGGTTTTTCTGCTGAAATGGCATGATAACCTGAACGATGTCCAGATCCGTAAGACTGCGTACACCGGATTCCCTCTTGTCGTGTAGATACAATAGAAAATACCCCTTACTGCTTTTGGCTATGGCATAGGATCCAATTGACATTCCCTTTAAAGTGCTTTCTTCTTCCGGAGATAATTGCCCCTGGAAAATCCATCCCAATTCTCCACCTCTTTTTGCGTCAGCACTTTTGGAGAACTGCCTTGCCACACTGCCAAATTCTGCGCCATTTTTCAACATATTTAGCAGGTTATTTGCGTGAGATGCGATTGCAGCTTCCTCAGACGGCTTGGAAAACGGAAAAAACATTCGATGTACATAATAGGATTCCTTCGTGAACTTTTCCTTAACTGTAGCATAAATCCTATTGAGCTCCGACTCGGAAATATTGATATTTTTTCCAAATCTCGCTTTTATGTATTCCACCCAACATAGATTGGCTTCGATTTGCGATTTAATGACGTTAAAATTAATTCCTTTTGATTCGAGAAATTCCAAAAATTCCTCAGGAGACTTATTGATTTGCTTGGCCATGTCCTGAACGGTATCTTTTACGGCGTCATTCATTTCTTTCTTCGACATCCATCCGCCCTTTGGAGTATATTTCTTCGTACATTGAGTTTTGAGCTTCTCATTTACAATTTCTTCTAGGACTTCCGTATAAATTTTGGCCTTCATGTCAGCGGTAACACCATCTCCGATGGATAACATAACCAATCGCACTCGGTTTTCCAGGTCATAAGATGTTACGATCTCATCGTTTATAATTGCAACAATTCCGCTATATTCAACGGCATCGGAAGTGCTTTTGCTTTTCGCAGCGCACTCGACATCAGATACTCCAGAAAAAACAGCTAATAAAACGGCAATACCCGAACAGACTATTGATCTCACGTAAATCTCCAATTTTCATAAACGAACAACGTACTAAGGTACTACGAAAAAAAACATAAATCAAAAGAAAATCAACTTGGAGAAAGATCATTTAAGCAATACTATTGCTTGGTAACTGTGGAATCTAAGATTGGGAATAAATCGTGCGCAGTATATTCAGTGTTATATTCTTTAGGATATTAAGAACGACGTTTTATTCAACCGTCGCCATGACGTTTTGCGCATGGGTGGTTCAGTCATCGAGATATATGGAAATACTGAGCTCCAACAGTCTTAGCCTATCGAAATTTGTTGAATTCACGTCCTATCTTTCGATTGATATTATATCGATCATTCTTCCCATATCGCTCGCCATATCTACAGCATTTGTTTATCTCAGATTTAAGGAGTCGAATCAGCTTGCAGCACTACAGGCAATTGGTGGATCCCCCATTAAATTGTTGACGCCACTCCTGCTGCTGGCGTTTACGTTCACAAGTTTCATTTATATCTGCAACATGTATATATCTCCGTTTGCCTGGACGACATTCAGAACCATGGAATTTAACATAAGAAATAACATCGATCCACCGGAAAATTCTGGTTCACTATTTTCCAAAAACGGCTTTAATGTATACGCACAGCAATACAGAGGAAATTTTTCCTTCAGCAACATCTACATAATAGACTCAAGAAACGAGACGAAAACATGCAGCTACTACGCAAAATCCGGTACCATAAGGAATAACGTCTTGCTACTCACGGACGGAGAACGAATTGAACTGGATAAAATTGCGAACAAGCATTCCATAGTGAAATTCAAGTCCTATCAATACAATCTAAAAAAAGTATTGGCAAGCACCAAAAAGCAATCCCAAGCAAATGAAAAATTCATCGACGAATTATTGCAGGATACAGATGATGAAAATCAGAATATGTCGCAAAAAGCTTTATTTCACCAGAAAATTCTCTCGCCTCTTTTGGCCATTATTTTTCCTCTTCTGTCGTTTTTTCTCGTGTTATTATCCCCTCACCGAAGAAAATCTTCATATAC
>BNWE01000062.1 GCA_025998595.1 Alphaproteobacteria bacterium
ACGGACTTTTCGCGTCCCGACCCGCATCATCGAATCTCCCATCGAGACCGGCGAATTGCCGTCGGCCCACAGCTGCACTTCCACCGGTCCCGGGTTTTCAGTGCGCCAGTTCAGGTTGAAGATCAACACGGCCAGCAGCAGCGCGTGCACCAGCAACGCCAGGACCAGGGCGATCCGGTTGTCGTTGTTGGGCGGCGTGGCCGGGGGGCCGCTGTGGTGTCGAATGATGGGTGGCGTCATGAGCGTTGCAGGCCGGCGGCGCCGGCGGAGGACGTCGCGTTAGCGTTTTTTCGCGGGGGCGGGCTGGTTGCCGCCGGCGGACTGGTCCACCAGCAGGCCCAGGCGGGTGATGCCATTAGTACGCAGTTCGTCCATGACCTTCACGACCGTCTCGTAGGGCACCTTGCCGTCGGCCGCGATCACCACCGGCGTTTCCGCCGTGATGCGCGAACGCACCTGCGCCACCAGTTCGGGACGGGCAATGTCCTGCATGGTGGCGCCGGGTTCGCGCATGCGCAGCGCGATCTTGCCGTCTTCCGAAATCTGGACTTCCAGCGGCTTGACGGGAACGTCGGACGCGGCGCCCACCGACGGCAGCTGGATCAGGCCCGGCGTGATCAGCGGTGCGGTCACCATGAAGATGACCAGCAGCACCAGCATCACGTCGATGTAGGGCACCACGTTGATGTCGGCCTTCATGCGGCGGCCGGACCTGCCGCGCGAGCTTACCGAGGGCATTAGCGCACCTGCCGTTGCAGAATGTTCAGGAATTCATCGACGAAGCTGTCGAAACGGATCGAGATGCGATCGATGTCGTTGGTGAAGCGGTTGTACGCGACCACCGCGGGGATGGCGGCGAACAGGCCGATGGCGGTGGCGATCAGCGCTTCGGCGATACCCGGGGCCACCGAGGCCAGCGTGGCCTGCTGCATGTTCGACAGACCGATGAAGGCGTGCATGATGCCCCAGACCGTGCCGAGCAGGCCGATGTAGGGCGAAACCGAGCCGGCCGAGGCCAGGAAGTTCAAGTGGGATTCCAGCGCGTCCATTTCGCGCTGGTAGGCGGCGCGCATGGCGCGGCGCGGGCCGTCGAGCACGGCGGTGGCGTCATTGCTGGCGTTGCCGCGGCGGGCCTTCAGGAACTCGGTCATGCCGGCATCGAAGATGCGGGCCAGCGCGCCTTGCTCGTCGCGGCGCGAGGCCACCGCCTGTTGCAGCATCGACAGGTCGCCGCCCGACCAGAAATCGTCTTCGAAACGGCGGGTCTGGGCGTGGGCGCGCTTGATGGCCAGCCGCTTGGCGAAGATGTACGTCCAGGACATGATCGAGATGCCCAGGAGCATCAGCATGATCAGCTGGACCGGCACGCTGGCGTGCGAAATCAACGAAAGCAACGACATGTCGTTGGTGGCTTGCATGGTTATTCCTGAATTGATTCCAGTTTGGCGCGGACGTCGGCCGGTAGTTCCACCGGCCGCATGTTGACGGCATCGACGCAGCAGACTTGGATATTGCCTTCGGCAAGCAGTTCCCCGTCCCGTTCTGCGCGCTGCGCGAAGTGTATCGAAGCGCGGCCCAGTCGTGTGACCCGGCTGCGTATCGTAAGCAAATCGTCCAGCTTGGCCGGTTTGCGATAAGACATGTCCAGGGCGCGGACAACGAACAGGCGCTGCTCGCCGACGGCCAGGTCGGATTGATTGACTCCCAGGTCGCGCAGCCATTCGGTGCGGGCGCGCTCCAGGAATTTCAAATAGTTGGCGTAGAAAACCACCCCGCCCGCGTCCGTGTCTTCGTAGTAGACACGGACCTGCAGGAGGGATTCGGTGGACTTCGGATCGGTCACGATGGGAGATTCGATGATGCGGGTCGGGACGCGAAAAGTCCGTAGTTACTTTAAGGTTTACAGCGTGTCGAGTTTCGTCAGCACGGTTTCAAGCGCGGACTCTACCGGAATCTTGGCCGCTTCGGTTTCCCGACGGGCCTGCAATTCCACCACACCGTCGTTCAATCCGCGTTCTCCAACTGTTACACGGAGCGGCGCGCCGATCAATTCCCATTCGGCAAACATGACGCCGGGGCGGGCGTCGCGGTCGTCCAGGATGACGTCCACGCCGCGCGCCAGCAGCGATTCGTACAGCTTCAGGGAGGTGTTACGCACGGTTTCGCTTTTGCCCCAGCCCACCGGGCAGATGACGACTTCGAACGGCGCGATGGCGCGCGGCCAGATGATGCCGCGGTCGTCGTGGTTCTGCTCGATGGCGGCGCCGACGATACGGGTGATGCCGATGCCGTAGCAGCCCATTTCCAGCACGGCCGGCTTGCCGGTTTCGTCCAGGAAGGTGGCCTTGAGGGCTTCGGAGTACTTTTTACCCAGGTAGAAAACGTGTCCGACCTCGATGCCGCGCTGGATCGACAGCGTGCCCTTGCCGTCCGGCGAGGGGTCGCCGGCGACCACGTTGCGCAAGTCGGCCACCTGCTCGGGTTCGGGCAGGTCACGGCCCCAGTTCACTCCCTGGATGTGGAAGTCTTCGCGGTTGGCGCCGCAGACGAAATCGGCCATGTTGGCCACGGTGCGGTCGGCGATGACGTGCACCGGGCGCGCGGTGCGCACCGGGCCCAGGTAGCCGGGCTTGCAGCCGAAATGCTCGACGATTTCGCTTTCGGTGGCGAAACGGAAGCCGGCCAGGCCGGGCAGCTTGCTGGCCTTGATCTCGTTCAGTTCGTGGTCGCCGCGCAGCAGCAGCAGCCAGATCTCGACCTTGCCCTTGTCGCCATCGGTGGCCAGGACGATGGACTTCACCGTGCGCTCCAGCGGCAGGTCCAGCAGGCGGGCCACGTCTTCGCACTTGGCGGCGCCCGGGGTGGCCACGTCGGCCATGGGCTGGGTGGGCGCGCCGCGCTCGGCGTACAGGCCGGGCGCCTCGGCCAGCTCGATGTTGGCGGCGTAGTCGGAATCGGCGTTGTAGACCAGCAGGTCTTCGCCGGTGTCGGCGATCACCTGGAATTCATGGCTGCGAGTGCCGCCGATGGAGCCGGTGTCGGCCGCGACGGCGCGGAACTCCAGGCCCAGGCGGCCAAAGATGCGCATGTACGCGGCGTACATGTTGTCGTAGCTCTTCTGGGCGCCGGCTTCGTCGCGGTCGAAGGAGTAGGCGTCCTTCATGGTGAATTCACGGCCGCGCATCAGGCCGAAGCGGGGGCGGCGCTCGTCCCGGAACTTGGTCTGGATGTGATAGAAATTCAGCGGCAGCTGGCGATAGCTGTGGATCTCGTTGCGGGCGATGTCGGTGATCACCTCTTCCGAGGTCGGCTGCAGCACGAAATCGCGCTGGTGCCGGTCCTTGATGCGCAGCAGCTCGGCGCCGTACTGCTCCCAGCGGCCCGATTCCATCCAGAGTTCGGCCGGCTGGACTACCGGCATCAGCAGTTCGATCGCGCCCGAGGCGTTCATTTCCTCGCGGACGATGGCCTCGACCTTGCGGATGATCTTCAGGCCCAGCGGCATGTAGGTGTAGATCCCGCCCGCGAGCTTGCGGATCATGCCGGCCCGGGTCATCAGCTGGTGGCTGGCGACTTCGGCTTCGGAAGGGGCTTCTTTCAGGGTGTTGATATGGTAGTTGGATGCGCGCATGTTTAAAGGTGGCAGCAGATACGTATAATCGACTGTAATTGTATTGAATTCGGTGGGGGTGGCCCATGCTTGACCGCGAAGGCTACCGCCCCAATGTCGGCATCATTCTCGTCAATAGCAGAAACGAGGTCTTTTGGGGCAAGCGTATCAGGGAACATGCCTGGCAGTTCCCGCAGGGCGGCATCAAGTACGGCGAAAGCCCGGTGCAGGCCATGTATCGCGAGCTCCATGAAGAGGTGGGCCTGAAGCCCGAGCATGTCCGTATTTTGGGGCGTACACGCGATTGGTTACGTTATAACGTGCCCGATCACTTCGTCCGGCGTGAGTGGCGTGGCCACTATAAAGGACAAAAGCAGATTTGGTTCTTGTTGCGCCTGGTGGGACGTGACAGCGACGTATGCCTGCGCGCGACGCAGCATCCGGAATTCGACGCCTGGCGCTGGAGCCAGTACTGGGTGCCGCTGGATGCCGTGATCGAGTTCAAGCGGGACGTCTATACCCAGGCGTTGAACGAGTTGTCGGCAATCCTCTTTCGGCGTCATCACGAAACCCGCTACCTGCGTCAGCGCGTGCATGGGCAGCGGGCGGCGGAGAACTTGCCCGAAGGAACGGACGGTCATGCGCATATTGTTGGTTGAAGATGAACGGGACATGGCGTCCTGGCTGATGCGCGCGCTCGCGCAAAGCGGCTTCGTGCCGGACCACGCGGCCGACGCCCGCACGGCCGAGGCCTTCATGGCGGGCACCGAGTACGACGCCATCGTCATGGACCTGCGCCTGCCCGACAAGCACGGCCTGGTGGTGCTGCGTGAGATGCGCAACCGCGATGACCGCACCCCGGTGCTGCTGCTGACCGCCCAGGGCGCCCTGCAGGACCGGGTCCGCGGCCTGAACCTGGGCGCTGACGATTTCCTGACCAAGCCGTTCGCCCTGGAAGAACTGGAAGCCCGCCTGACCGCGCTGGTGCGCCGCAGCCGCGGCCGCCAGCATCCGCGCCTGCAGTGCGGATCGCTGTCGTACGACAGTGAAAGCCGCGCCTTCACGCTCGACGGCTCCCTGCTGTTCCTGACCCCGCGCGAGCATGCCGCCCTGGCGGCGCTGCTGACGCGCAGCGGCTACCCGGTGGACAAGTCGCAACTGTTCGGCAAGGTCTTCACCCACGACAGCGAGGCCAATCCGGACGCCATCGAGGTGGTGCTGCACCGCCTGCGCAAGAAGCTGGCCGGCAGCGACGTGCGCATCGTCACGGTGCGCGGGCTCGGCTACATGCTGGAAAGCGTCGCCAGCGAAGCCGCCGACTCCTGACGCCCTCGTGAGCCTCCGGATCCCTGGGTTGCCGCGGGTCGGCATCCGCGCGCTGCTGATCATCCTGTTGCTGCCCGGCGTGGTGGCGCTGCTGGTCATCGACAGCCTGAACGACTACCGCACCCTGTCCGAGATCACCAACGAGGCCTACGACAGCGCGCTGGTCGAGCCTGCCCGGGTCCTCGAAAGCAGCCTGGAATTCACGCCCGACGGCTCGCTCCAGGTGGCGACGCCACTGTACGCCCAGGTCATGCTGGAATCGCGCGCCGGGCTGCGCAAGTATTTCCGCATCGAACAGATTGATCCGCCCTTGCCGGACGGCGCGCCGGTGCCCCTGGAACAGGGCAAGACGCTGCTGGGCATGCCCGAACTGCCGCGCCCGCCAAGCTGGCCGCGCTCCAACGGGCCGCCGGTGTTCTACGACGGGGTCTACCGCAACGACCCGGTGCGGGTGGTATCGCTGGTGCGCGACCTGTATTACCAGGGCGTGCATCGCCAGGTGTTGGTGCTGGTGGCCGAAAGCACGGGCAAGCGCATCGAGGCCGAGAACAGCGCCCGGCGCCAGGAAATCCTGCGCGACGCGCGCATGCTGGCGCTCGTGGTGCTGCTGGTCTGGTGGGGGGTGTCCTGGGCCTTGAAGCCGCTGCGCCGCCTGCGCGCCGACATCCGCAACCGCAGGCCCGACGACCTGACCCCGCTCGATGCCTCTCGCGTGCCCAGCGAAGTTGCGCCGCTGGTCGACGCCGTCAATCACCACATCGCCCGTTACCGCCGCGTGCTGGAAGAGCAGTCGCATTTCCTGGCCGACGCCTCGCACCAGTTGCGCACGCCGTTGGCCATCATGCTGACGCAGGCGCAATACGCTTTGCGCGAACGCGATCCGGCGCGGGCCCAGGAAGGCTTGCGCGCCATCGTCGACCAACTGGGCCGCACCCGCCGCCTGACCGAGCAATTGCTGTCGCTGGCGCACGCCAACCAGGCGGACCAGTTGCCGCGCCAACTGCTCGACATGAACGCCGTCTCGCGCGAGGTGGTGTTGCAGTACCTGCCGCTGGCGCATGAAAAACAACAGGATCTGGGCTGGGTGCAGGCCGTCAACGCGCAGGGCCAGGAAATCGGCGCGCCCGTGTCCGGCAGCGAAGCCGAATTGCATGAGGCCTTGTCCAACCTGGTCCACAACGCCATCCATTACGCGCCCGTCGGGGCGCGCATCACGGTATCGGTCAGCCGGGTCGAAAACCGCGCCGAGGTGGCCGTGTCCGACAACGGCCCCGGCCTGCAGCCGCTCCTGCGGGCCCGCGCCTTCGCCCGCTTCGAGCGTGTCGGGACCGACAAACCGGTGGCATCCTCCGGCTCGGGCCTGGGACTGGCCATCGCCCGGGCCTATGCCCGCCGCAACGATGGCGACATCGAATTGCGCGACGGCGAGCCCAACGCGCAGGGCGGGGTCGGCCTGGCCTCCGTGCTGTGGCTGCCGCTGGCGACGACCGTCTCGCAGTATCCGCGTCCCGCCGACGTCGAGTTCACCGGCGAACAATAATTCCGCCAAGCTTTCATTCCATCGCCCCGAGCCGCGTGGCGCGACGCATCTTTCTCCATCAGGGATAACCCCCGGATTCAGGATCGCGACAGCGCATAGAAAGCGGATTAGCAGCTTCCTTCCGTAATCTGCCAGCCGGCTTGTTGTAAAGAGCCGGATGGCGCACGCTCTTGGCGCCATCCCGAGGGCCCGCACGGCCCTGCTCCAGGAGGATGGAAGTGCAAAAAACAATTAATAGAAAGGACTACTACGGCGGCGCGCTGATGGTCCTTGTCGGGTTGGGGGCGATCTACGGTGGTACGGACTATCACATCGGAACGCTCAGTCACATGGGGCCGGGGTTCTTCCCCGCGGCACTGGGCGGCCTGCTGGCGCTGACGGGGATCCTGATCGCGATCTCGGCGCGCTCCGGCGAATCCACGCCGCCCGCGCCGGGCGATGGCCACGCGCACGGCCTGCCGGACCTGCGCGGCAGCGTCTGCATCCTGCTCGGGACGCTGGCGTTCCTGCTGTTGGGCCACTACGGCGGCCTGCTGCCCGCCACGTTCGCCATCGTGTTCATCTCCGCCCTGGGCGACCGCAAGAACACGGTCAAGCAGGCATTCGTGCTGTCGATCGGCATGTCCGTGATCGCGGTGGTGGTTTTCTGGTGGGCGCTGCAACTGCAGCTGCCGCTGTTTCGCTGGGGTTGATACGCCATGATTTCTCAAGCTTTGACCGATCTCTGGTACGGCTTCGGCGTCGCGTTCCAGCTCCATAACCTGATGTGGTCGTTCTTCGGCGTGCTGGTGGGCAACCTCATCGGCGTGCTGCCCGGCATGGGCGCGCTGTCGGCCATCTCGATCCTGCTGCCGCTGACCTACGTGATGCAGCCGGTGCCCGCCATCCTGATGCTGGCCGGCATCTTCTACGGCTCGCAGTACGGCGGCGCCATCGGCGCGATCCTGCTCAACCTGCCTTCGCATCCGCCGCACGCAGTGACGTGTCTTGACGGGTATCCACTGACCAAACAGGGCAAGGGAGGGACGGCGCTCGGCATCACGATGATCTGCTCGTTCTTCGCGGCCTCGGTCGGCATCATCGTCATGATCTTCGCCTCGCCGCTGCTGGTCGAGGTGGCCTTCAAGTTCGGCCCGACCGAGATCTTCTCGATCATGCTGCTGGGCCTGCTGGCCGGCGCCACGATGTCGCGCGGCTCGCCGCTCAAGGGCGTGGCCATGACGCTGTTCGGCCTGATGTGCGGCGTGGTCGGCACCGACGTGAACACCGGCACCATCCGCTTCTCGTTCGGCCTGCTGGACCTGTCCGATGGCCTGGAACTGGTGGCGATCTCGATGGGCCTGTTCGGCGTTGCCGACTTCCTGATGAGCGTCAACCGCATGACCATCATCGGCAGCGGCGCCAAGCTGCGCCTGCGCGACATGCGCCCCAGCAAGCAGGAAATGAAGACGGCCTTCTGGCCGATGGTGCGCGGCACCGCGGTGGGCACGCTGTTTGGCGCCATGCCCGGCACCGGTCCCACCATCACCACC
>BNWE01000063.1 GCA_025998595.1 Alphaproteobacteria bacterium
TTAGGGAAATTGAAAATAAACTTAACAATCGACCACGGAAAGTGTTAAACTTCAAAACACCTCGAGAGGTCTTTGTGGCAAATCGGATTGTTTCGCCACTTGATGCACTTCGTTTCTGAATGGGCGACACTCATATCAAACGACATACCAAAATTCAGAGTACGAGCTCTCCTTTCGACGGTGATTAAGTATACCATAGCAAAAAACACAATCAAGAGTTGTATTTTTTCCTGAGTGCTGCAAAAAAGAGAATATTGTACATACATTTTTCATATTAATGTTGCTTTCATAAATTACTTCTGGAATATTTTAATGCGTATCCAAGGATTATACAGCTACTAGGAGATTTATGTGAAAAAAATATCGGAAATTATTAGTTTCGAGCTTCCGGATGAGATAAAATGCTTGGAAGTGTCAGGAATATGTGATGACTCAAGAAAAGCCTCGGAAGGATGTCTGTTCGTTGCAATAGATGGCTCCCTGGATGACGGAAAGAAGTACGTGGACGACGCCATTGCTCGTGGAGCCAAATACATCGTGTTAAACGGTGAAGAAAATCACGCTATGCAAAACGATTCTGGCATAACATATATATATGTAAAGGATTCTCGATGTGAATTGTCTCATATTGCATCTAGGCTTTTTCCAAACGATTTAGATTATGTTGTGGCAATCACCGGAACAAATGGAAAATCATCCACCGTTGATATTGTGCGTCAGATTTGGACGGAGTGTGGTCGTAGATCCGCTAGTATCGGAACGTTGGGCGTCCAACATGACGTTAGATCAGATAATTATAAAACGCATGCACAGCAAGCACCTGGATTCCTACGCCCCTCCGGGGCTCTGAATGACGGTGGGGTTAGTGTTTCTCGTCATCCAGAGGAGCGTAGCGACGTAGGGATCCAGCTGAATAAAATCCAAAATCCCAATTTAATTGCACACACAACCACGCCAGATCCGATTCAATTGCACAAAATTTTGCATGATCTGAGTGGTGATGGCGTGAAGAATGTTGCACTTGAAGCGTCCAGTCACGGCATATGTCAGCATAGGTTGGACGATGTTGCCTTTAACGTATGTGCTTTTACGAATTTCACTCAGGATCATCTGGATTATCACGGAACAATGGAAGATTACTGGAAGGCAAAAGAGAGACTGTTTTCCGAAATCGCCGGAGAAAACACAGTATTTGTGGTAAATGCCGATTATGAATATTCGAAGAAAATATTAGAAATTGCGGCGGCCAGAAATATAAAATGCATAACATATGGATGTAAATCAGATGACATAAAAGTTCTTCTTACAACGACTTCTGAGACTCGTACATTCATGGGAGTTTCATTTTTTGGAAAGCAACTTCATATTTCGATGCCGATATACGGTTTGTTTCAGGTGTATAACGCTTTATGTGCGGCTGCAATATGTTACCTAACTGGCATTCCAATCCTTGACATAAGAGATGCTCTAGAAAACATACAGCCAATTTGTGGAAGGATGGAGTTGGTGAGAAAATACAATGGAGCGAGTGTGTTTCTTGACTATGCTCACACTCCAGATGCTTTAAAAAATGCAATTGAATCCGTAAGACGTCACTTACAAAATGAGAAAAGTAGAGTTATAACGGTGTTTGGATGCGGTGGAGATCGAGATCGAGAAAAGCGGAAATTAATGGGAGAAGTTGCAGCACAATTTTCAGATTTTACTTTTGTTACGGATGATAATCCACGCAACGAAGATCCTGCTACCATTAGAAAAATGATAATGGAAGGATTTAGTGGAAACGACAATAAAGTCATAGAGGTTCCAAGTGGACGCAAAAACGCCATAGAAGTAGCGATGGAATTCGCGTCCAAAGGAGATTCTGTGCTTATAGCAGGAAAAGGCCACGAAAACTATCAGCAATTGGCCAATGAAATGGTATACTTCAGCGATAGAGAAGTTATTTTAAATAAGGCATAATAATGAAGGAAGTTTTTTCTAGAGAACAGTTATCGAGCATTTTTAATCAAGATATTAGGTATGGCATCTGCGACATATGCGTCAATTCGAAAAACGCAAAAGACGGAGATCTGTTTATCGCTCTGGAGGGTGAAAACACAGACGGCCATAATTTCATAAAAGACGCGCTCTCCAATGGAGCCGTCTTGGCTGTATCGCAACGCGATATCGAACCGGCGAATAGAATCGTTATGGTAGAATCGTCCTACGAAGCGCTTTTGAAATTGGCCAAGTACAATCTATCCAGAACCAATGCGCAATACATAGGCGTTACGGGAAGTGTAGGAAAAACCACGACGCGGGATATGATATATCATCTGTTGGTAAATTCCCAGGAATCATCGAATGCATACGTATCCCGGAAGAATTTCAATGGCCAAATAGGTCTTCCGATTTGTGCCACTCTTATGCCTCCGGAAACAAAAGTCGGCGTTTTCGAGATGGGCATGAGCGAGTCCGGCGAAATCAGGAAGCTTATTGATATAGTCAGTCCTGATATATCAGTTATAACTAACGTATGCGAGACACATCTAGAGTATTTCGATTCGGTGTTTGATATAGCAAAAGCAAAATCCGAGATTTTCGAAACAGCAAAACCACAAAAGGCAGCAATAATTCCCAATGATTTGCCTTATACGGATTTCTTGGTAAGAAAGGCTCATCAATACGATGCAGAAGACGTTTTCACTTTTGGGGCCGAGAATAAGTCAGATGCACGAATGCTGTCTTACGATTTTATCTACGATATTATCCGAGTAAAAGCTGAAATATTTGGTCAAGACATCACCTATGATTTGCGCTGCAACAATATTTCTTGTGTAATGAACAGCTTGGCAGCACTGCTTACGGTTCACGTGAAATCGGGATATTCATCGAATGTTTTAGCGGAATCCATGGAGACATTTATGGCTCCTGCGGGACGTGGGGAAGCATTCTATATCAATAGTCATGATGTGATTATTGTGGATGACTCCTATAACGCGTGTCCGACATCAATGAGATCGGCAATCATATCGCTGTCGAAGTACAAAAACAGGAGAAAAATTGTCGTTATCGGAGATATGCTGGAGTTGGGGCCGGATTCCGTTCGCTTTCACGAAAATATTGCTCCCACGATAGATAAATTTGACGTCGATAAGGTTTTTGCCTGCGGAAAACTGTCGAAGTGTCTCTTTGATAATATTCTGGAGGAAAAGAAAGGATGCTGGTGCGAAAACTCTACAGAACTTGCTGAGAAGGTGGTCGAGAATATCGCTGATGGCGACTGCGTTTTGATAAAAGGATCAAATTCAATGAAAATGAAATACATCGTTGATTTTATAAAAAAGCACTTCAATAAAATCGCCGCATAAGGTAAACAACAGATGTTTTATAATTTTATTTTTCCGGCGCTGAATTTTATATCTGGAATGAATCTTTTGCGTTACATTACGTTTCGAACGATGTGCGCATTGCTTACATCTCTATTGATTAGTTTTTTCCTGTATCCGAAATTCATAAAAAAGTTTAGATACGCGCAGCCCATAAGAAACGATGGTCCACAATCGCACATAGTGAAAAAACAGGGAATTCCCACGATGGGTGGAGCGATTATGATTGTCAGCTCCATAGTCTCCTCAATACTCTGGGGAGACCTCACTAACAAATACATGTTACTGTTGATGATATTAACATTCTGCTATGCATTTTTGGGATTTATGGATGATTTCCTGAAAGTAAGGAGAAAAAATACTGATGGAGTCGCCGGGAAAAAAAAATTGCTGTTCCAGATATTGGTTGCCTTTGCTTTTTCGTATCTAGTTGAATCACTGCGGTCTCCGGACATAGTTGGCCATCTTACTTTTCCGTTTTTTAAGAATTTTGCGATAGTAAATGCTCCTTTTCTTCTGATATTTACGACATTTGTAATTGTCGGGAGCTCCAATGCCGTCAACTTGACCGATGGACTAGATGGCCTTGCGACGTTTCCTTCGATGTTAACAGCGCTGTGTCTGGGAATAATCAGTTATCTGGTGGGGCATTTTGTGTTCGCCAATTATCTTCAGATAATCTATGTGCAATCGGTCGGAGAACTGTGTATTTTTTGCGGAGCGCTCATTGGATCATGCCTGGGATTTTTGTGGTACAATGCTCCTCCGGCTCAGATATTTATGGGAGATACCGGATCGTTAGCCATAGGTGGCGCTCTTGGCGGCATAAGCGTCATAGTAAAGCATGAATTTGTGCTTGCAATCATAGGAGGGCTGTTTGTTATGGAAGCAATGTCTGTTATGATACAGATTGCGTACTTTAAACTGACCGGAAGAAGGATATTCCTAATGGCTCCTATCCACCATCATTTTGAGAAAAAAGGATGGCATGAGTCTACGGTCGTTGTTAGGTTTTGGATTATTTCTCTTGTTCTTGCATTAATTGGACTAGCGACGTTGAAGATAAGATGATTTTATTAGACTCCTATAAAAATAAGCGTGTCGGAGTGATTGGTCTCGGTAAGACTGGACGGTCTGTTATTGATTCGCTTCAGGAATCCGGGGCAATTGTCGGCGTATATGACGACTATGGCTTGGATGATTCGAAGTATATGAATTTGGCATTGAATCTACTCTATTCTCGCGAAAGTGACCTGTTTTCAGACGATTGGAAAACACTCGATTGCATGGTGGTGAGTCCCGGTATTCATTTGCTTTGGCCCGAGAGACATCCGGCGGTACGATTTGCCGCGAAAAATTGCATACCGATCATCAATGATGTGGATATGTTTCAGCAGAACGTATCCTCCAAGAACATATGCATCACAGGAACAAACGGAAAATCCACAGTTACAGCACTCATTGGACACGTACTTGAGGTTTCCGGACGAAGATCCTCCGTTGGTGGAAATCTGGGACTTCCTATATTATCGTCTCCGGCTGGTAACGATTTCTATGTTTTTGAGCTGTCTTCGTACCAATTGGAATCCTGCAATCATTTGGGATTTGATACATCTATCTTGCTAAATATTACTCCGGACCATGTTACCCGTCACGGAGGTATGCGGGGATACATCACGGCAAAACAGAAGATTTTTGCGAATTTTCATCGGGGATCAAATGCCATAATAGGAGTTGATGACGAGCATTGTAGCCGCATAAGAGATTTTTTAATTAGCATTAATCATCATAATGTGATTCCCATATCCGGTAAATTTGTGCCAGATTGCGGCGTTGGTTGGTACATGGGCGATCTCGTCGATAACAGAAAAGGCCATAGTATTTTCGTCTGCAAAGATAGTGAAATACTTGAGGGCGTTCACAATCGCCAGAATATAGCGGCGGCCTATGCGGCGTGTACTCTAAACGGAATCAGTAGGCAAGAATTCTGTGACGGACTGCTTTCGTTCAAAGGACTTCCCCATCGTCAGGAGTTGGTGACGGCCCTCAACGGTGTAAAATATGTAAACGATAGCAAAGCCACCAATGTTAAATCCGCCGAGCAGGCTCTCATGCGTTTCAATAATATAATATGGATACTGGGTGGAGTTCCAAAGGAAGAAGGCGTAGAAAAGTTAACCGATTACTTTCGTAAAGTGAAATACGCGTTTCTCATAGGGGAGGCGGCAAACGATTGGTATAAAATCATGCGATCCCACAAAGTGAAATGCGAAGTGTCGAGATCTTTGGAAATGTCTGTGAGTAACGCATATAAAATGTGCAAGCTGATGGAAGTTGACGTTGTGCTTCTATCTCCCGCCTGTGCAAGTTTCGATCAGTTCAAAAATTTCGAAGAACGCGGAGATGCCTTTAGAAAATTCGTACAGGAAATAGAATATAAATTAAACAACTCCAAAAGCCATAAGTCATAGAGAGTAACTAATGTTTTCTTTTTCTAGAACAGATAGTGGAATTCTCGGAACCTGGTGGTGGACAGTTGATCGCGTTATGCTCTTTTCTTTTATGGTAATAATTGCCATAGGAATACTAATGGCGGTATCTGCTACTCCCATGGTCGCCAACCACTTGGGAGTTGAAAGATTTTATTTTTTCAAGAGACACCTGTTATACATAACGCCATCTTTGCTAATTATATTTCTGGTATCCACATTTGATAATTCTGCCGTAAAAAAACTAGCGCTATCTCTGTTTATTGTATCTATTCTTCTGACAGCGTTAACTCTTTTTATGGGAACCGAAATAAAAGGCGCCAGAAGATGGATATCCCTAGGTGGATTTTCCCTACAGCCATCTGAATTTTCCAAACCGGCGTTGACGGTTCTAACAGCCTGGATGTTTGCGGAGGAACGAAAGAACAAAGAATTTTGCGGAAGAATCATAGCGTCGTTTTTTCTGCTCATTAACGTTTTTCTTCTGCTGCTACAGCCGGACATAGGCATGATTGTGGTTACGGTTGCCGTTTGGTTTGGTCAGCTGTTTCTAAACGGTCTTTCCATTGCATTGGTATTGGCGGTAATTGTTTTTTCCGTATGTGGATTTATATTGGCATACCTATTTATTCCACACGTAACGACCAGAGTCGATAAGTTTTTGGATCCGTCCATTGGAGATCACTATCAGATAAATCGATCGCTTGAAGCGTTTGCAAATGGAGGAGTATTTGGAGTTGGGCCTGGAGAAGGCGTCATAAAAAAGCATCTGCCAGACGCCCATGCAGACTTTGTATTTGCAGTTTTGGGAGAGGAATTTGGATTTTTCTTCTGCGCATTTGTCGTAGCTCTCATATGTTTCGTTGTGGTATATGGAATGATCCGTGTTCTAAAGGGAAATGATCTCTTCCAAATATTTGCTTCGGTTGGACTGCTATCACAATTTGGACTGCAGTCTTTCATAAACATTGCTTCCGCACTTCATTTTATTCCGACGAAGGGAATGACGCTACCGTTCATGAGCTACGGAGGATCGTCCATGTTGGCCGTAAGCGTTTTAGTAGGGATGATATTGGCTCTTGGAAAACGCAAAAACATTCATTATGAGGAATAAATGAGAACGTTATATTATTATCCAATGAGCCCTTTTAGTAGAATGGTACGCATCTATCTCAATGAAAAAGCTATTGAATATGAATTTGTTTTGGAAACTCCGTGGGATCGTAAGAAGAAGTTCTCGGAGAACCATATGTTTTCAGATATACCAACTCTTGTAGAAAAAGACGGACAGGTGCTGCAGGGATGGTACGCTATCGTTGAGCATGTGGAACAGATCTACAAAGCGAAATCGATGTTTGGTGCGAGCCAAAAAGAGAAGTCCGAATCCCGTAGACTTATTTCTTTGTTTAACGAAATGTTTTTTACGGATGTAACCAAGAATGTTGTTTTCGAAAAAGTAATTAAAAGATATGTGGAAAACTCTTCTCCGGATTCTTCCTGCATAAGAAAAGCGATTGTGGGTATGAAAACATATATGGATTATATTTCCTGGTTATCTGATAGACGGAATTGGCTTGCCGGTGATAATTTTACTCTGGCGGATATCTCGGCGGCGGCAAATATATCGTGCATAGATTATTTTGGCTCCATCGAGTGGGAACGATATCCACTGGTAAAAGATTGGTACGTTCGCATAAAGTCGCGCCCATCTTTCCGTGGTATACTAGCCGACCGAGCAACTTCGGTGGCTCCCGTTCCCCACTATCAAGAACTGGATTTTTAAAGAATTTTGTGAGTATGAAGAAAAAATACTATCTGTTCGGAGTAATTAAAATCTGGGAAATACTTAAATCCTGAACCGGTGAGTCACGAGGCCAATTGCAAAAAAGCGTCAACTTGGCACGCAATAAAAATCAATTACGACCTGCTAAAGCAGGAGGTATGCTAAGAATCTGAAGATACGCTGAATGCGGATAAATCCTACTTTTCGTCCCATACCTTGAATTCATTTGGCCCATCACTTTGGTTTTCTATGT
>BNWE01000064.1 GCA_025998595.1 Alphaproteobacteria bacterium
TCTAATACAGTATGGGCTCCCCTTGTGTACCTTTCTCTATCATTCATCCTCTGAGTCTAAAACTTCTAATACGCTAAAGCAATTCACGCTAAAGCGTAAGGTTTATAACCGACCCGTGGAAAATTAAAAAGTCCTGTGCCAATACCGACACAGGAACTTTTGATCCGACCTCATGCTGGTCAATGTGTTAGCATATGCTCTGATTCTAGCATTTCTAGGATGAATGCCTTTTTCGTTGCATTGTCGTCTTTGATGGCGTTCTTTAAATTTCCGGCATTGTTGTCTGCTAAATACTTATCGAGAGTCAAATTCGCAAGTGGATTCTCTAGGATCAATTTCACGAAAAAATCTGTATCTCCCAAAACGCCCCTCAATAACTGACACGCAACCTCTTTATATTCATAATCTTTCATCGAATATAGGTCATATGCATGATACCTTGGATTCACCACTACATTGTAAAGTTGGTACTGCCGCGTCCATATATCCTCATATAACTTAGGTATATCGTTGTGCGTTTTTAGATTTGTTTGATACCAACCAAACTCCATTGCTCCTCCGGGCCCCCACTGGGCAGTTACTGGATTATTGGCCAATGATTGCCAGGCTTTACGCACAATATTATCTTCTTTTTTTCTATTTAGCAAGTGTATGAGAAGAGATTGCCTACAATCTGGATCGGCTCCAAATGTTCCTCTATAATAATTATTACCAGCTGCCTTATCTATACCATACATGCCATCCAGAAGTTGACCAACTCCCACATTTACCATGCTTATTTCTCCATCCACCTCAATATCCGCGTCTGCAATTCCTCCGTCCTCATCAATGGTTAAGTAGTCTCCCTTTTTTCTCTTGAACTTAAACAATCTATCTTTTACTTCATTAATAACGCTTGTAACGGTAGCTTTAAGGCGGTCTTTCCAGGAATAGCCTGCTAAATTTTCATGAGCAAGCAAACCATTGGTGCAACTTAAAAGTCCTTGATTGATTCCAGCAGGGCAGTGATTGTACGCCTGAATTAAAGTTCCCATAATCTTGGCAACAAGCGTGAGATTATCTTCAATGCTTTTAATGGCGGCAGCAATGTTGGCAACGACGCCACCGGTTTCCACTAAGTCTTTCTGTACTTTTATTTCATCAAGTTTGCGTCTTGTGGCGGAAAATACATATCGGACATGTTGCAGTAAAAATCCAGCTCCACACGCTCCGTTTGCACCACAATCCCCATAGTAAGTTTCAAAGTTTAAAGCTTGGCATGCTTCCGCTTCCATTTTTGTCATTTTTGCGTAGGCGACGAGAAGCGCATTCGCAAGGGAGCGTCTTCCCTCTATGACGATACTAACGCTTGATTTCATGAAGGTAAATGGTTCATTGTTTGTTACTTCAGATAAAAAATCCGCAAGAAACGTGGTGCTTTTATATCCATTATATCCTGCTACAATATTCATTGTATCCCAAAAAATATTATATATGTAGTCGTTGCCTACGTCAATTTGGTGTTGCGTTGTGGGCGATAAATGGATTGGGCAAGCGTTACCAATAGACAGCTTCTCAATGATATTCTCTCCTGTGAAGCAATTTTCTTTGAGATGGACGTTATTACTAATACTGCTGAACAATGTTTTTAGCAGTGGACTAGTTGTACCTCCAGTCAGCTTAACAATCTGTAGAGCATAGAGCGCTTTTCCTGAAAAATGCGACATGCACTCCGGTGACATTCCAACAATCAACTGTCTCATATTCCAGTTTGATCCGCCACTATTGAATATTTGCAATACATTTGCATGAGTCGAATTATTTGTTATTTGCAGTAGATCTATTAGCTTGTCGTTCGCTCCATCAGCATATAACTTTACTGCCTGCAATAGCAACGGTACATCGCCGAAATCGTCCTGCAATCTCAGCCCCGTACGCTCTTCCTTTCCGTCCGCGGCAATATCAGTTTCTTCGTATAATTTGACAACCCTTGCCTTTCTGACGTCAATTTTAGCCAGCAAGCTTTTTGCATCTGCAAAATTATTTTTTTGGTTTTTTATTCTTAATTTGACAAACCATTCTGGGACATATGATAACATACTAGCACCATACGCAGTATGAACAACCTTCTCGCCCGGCAGCAGCGCACATACACCGCCTCCAAGATCTTTTGTTAAATTACGGATGTAGTAATCCCGATCATCACTTATGTCATTGGGAGAGATTGGATCCGGAAAATATTCATGCAAAAACTCGATGGTTTTCGGCAAAAACGTTTTTAGCCGAGAAATCTGCGGTGTTGCTGAGTGTGATGGCAAGTCAAGTGCAATACTCTTCATATTTTCCATCATACTCTGACGCATATTTGAATGAGTCGCTTTTTCAAGTAGGCCTATTGTCCTGCGACAAATTCTACTATAGTTGATCGATGTTATGTCATCCATCATCATCGAATAACAATCACATAACATAAGCAAATCCAAGAACACAAATGGCAATATTTTCTTCATTATACTCTTCCTCCACTAATATTAGTAAACATACAAAAAAACAAAAGCAACCTTTGCAGAAAATCAAAATAAAATTATCGCAAAAGTCGCACCAAATGTAGACTAACACAAAAACTTAACTTATACAATAATTCTCGTATTATAATTGGATTTTATTTTAAAATGCATTTTTTAATTTGAGAATTCGAGAATTTCCCGAGTGGTTTCCGAAAAATTTCCATCTCTATCGTGAAGTATCAGTCCACTGGTAATTCGCGTAGATTCCATACTGCCTTTTTTGCATTTTACGATTACTCGAATAGCATCCTGACCATCTTTGGGAAAAATCGGGATAATTTCAGTAGCTCCAGCTTTTTTAGCCAGAGAGAGTAGAATGTCGGAGATCCGTGATGCATGATGAATTATATAAAACATGCCCCCATTCTTTAAGTTCTTTAGACAACAGGAGACCCAGTCTGACAATTCTATGGTTTCAAAGTTGGCCAAAAGTTTCAAATCCGAAACGCGGGTAGATTTTTTGTTGAAGAATGGAGGATTGGTAACTACATGATCAAACAAATTGTTACGATGATTCTTGTGAAAATTCTCTATACCGACGTTTATTATGTCGATATCAAGTGAATTCTCTTCCGAATTGCGCATACATATGTCACATATATCACGATCCACATCAATTGCAGTAATCTGCGCAAATGGATTTTTCAACTTAAGAATGAGAGAAATCGCCCCAACGCCGCAGCCGACATCCAAAACACTCTGTCCATCTCTTACATTGACAAAACTGGATAAAACAAATGGATCCACCGCCACCCTATAACCATATTTTGGTTGCAACAACGACACTCTTCCCTTAAGAACATAATCCTTTGTTAATTCCATGATTATCCAAACAAATCAACATTCCCAACCGAGACAGCAAACACAAAACACATGCCAGCGACTTTGCTGTCAGTCGTTGATGTATTACTGGCCAATCCGAGAACTAAAAATCCGTATCGATATCAGTATCCATATCGACGTCAATATCATTTTCGGAAACAATTGACACATTGTCAGATTCCAGAGGCTTAACATCCAGTTCAATATATGGGCTATAAGTGTCAGCTTCCATCAATTCTTCCAGATTCTCATCAAATTCTTCTTCGAATGTAAAAGCTCTAAATTTATCAATTGATCTTTCTTTTAGCTTATCGATTGATACTGTCCTTTCAGCTATCTCACGAAGAGCAACAACTGCCTTTTTTTCGTCTTTGTCCTCTACGGTAATCGCGTCTCCGGCAAAAATCTGACGAGCTCGCTGCGCAGCGAGAATTACCAGGTCGAATCTATTCTCAACGACTTTTTCACAATCTTCAACTGTTATACGCGCCATATTTTTTATTCTCCATAAATCTGCAGCAGTATATCATATGGAATCAATTTATGAAAGAAAGTTAAAACACCATTTGTTCAGCTACACAGAGCCTTTCAGTCTCATGCAACTGATTTATAGTAGATAAAGCCAAACATTATCGCACTATCTCCAATGATATATCAATGGCTGATTTGAAAGTGCATGCTTAAAGTCAACTCCCTTTAGTTCCACTAATATTCTGCTGCCACCAACGGAATATATGTCGTACCATTGCTTTGATTTCAATAGAAACTTGTTATGCAAACTCACTTCTTCTTTGTCTAATCTAATAAGTGAGCGATCGTTTATATCCCGGATATAAAGTCCAAGCATGCAATATATTGCGGCATCCCAGTATTCTGGCAGAAGCCTATTATTTATTGGATAAAGCTTGAAAAAATTATCTGCTGCCGGCGTACGTATGCTACCAATTATGCACAACGAAGAAAAACGCGCATCCGTGTTTTTTATCTCATAAAAGTCGTTAGCCATATCATAAAACACTTTATCTTGCAGTGTTTTTTGCATGTGCATTATATTTCCGAATGAATTCATATATGTAATGTTCCAGAGCGCAAAGAAAAACAGAAACGCTTTATATAAATTCCTAAGTATTTTTCGCGATTCCACTAGCAAATAATTTTTATAAAGCACGCAAGAAATCAAAATACCAAATGTATATAAAAGTCTTGGCACCAATCCACCGTGAACTTCGTGTTGCCACGAATTAATGGCAGTAGTAGCTCCCAGCGGACAGAGAAGAAATATCGCTAGTCCAATAAATATTATTACAATTCTAGATATTGCGATGGGCTTACTTTCTATGTTTTTCCACACATCAGCTACAAAAGATGCAGAAAAAACGACCAAGATTAGCAAAAATATTACGCCAATTGCATTACATGACCAATCGAGATATAACCCACAAAAATATAAGCAAACATTTTTCGCCACACAATCGATAACTTCTCCAAAGCTATTCGGAATGACGTTACAGAACATATCCTTATTTTTCAATAAGTAGATAGGCATCATAGTGGACAGATAAATCATCAGCGTAACAATTATGTTACGGAACCAATGGCGCATTTCAAGAATTATCTGACATATAGATTTATTCTTTGAGAGATTTAGCAATAGTATATACGCGAACAGTATGAAATATACAGCTATTGCCGCCTGGTAAATAAATAGACAAAGTAACAATAAACAGATCGGAATATGACTGGATGTTCTTGAGTCAATTAAATTCGCATCATATTGTTTCAAAACAGAAGCATATGCAGCCCCAACGGAGCATAACATTGATAATATCATAAACGGGTTATCAAATCGAAATATCATGCATCCAGCCATATATGGATTGACCACAATAGGCACCAAACACCAACGTGACGTTGGATCCGATAATGATGTGCCGCAAGTGCCTGATATCATATCCAATATTTTGCCACAAATCAGAGCGCTGCAAGCCAGAAATGCACACGACAGAATCATAAAAAACGGAGAGACATCGTAGGAAGTTGGCGCCAGGAAGAGCAAAAACTCCAGTATCATTGCTACAGTCCTGCCGTAGGCTATTCCAACCTGAAAATTCTCCATGTATCTAAAATAATCATCGTTATATGGGGAATGATAAACCATTATCGTCAAATAGCTGCAGATAGCAACTGTAAAGAAAAATAGAAAGCGGCACATGAGATGTTTTTGGTCACCATCGTCCAAAAGTTTATGTATCATAATTATGCATTCCTACTTTCGTTGATTCATTAGATCTATTTCCCAAAACCTCAACTGGCAGATACAAAGTCTAGCATTTTTTGCGAACTATTGTTTTATTTTTTTAAATTTCTTAAAAACAAGAATTATATAGAGTTAGGAATTGTTACCAAATAATATGGACAAATAAGATGTGCGAACAGAGGAAAATGAGAGGAGGAATCAGATCATGGACTCCAAATGAAAGAAAAAACTCTGAAGTTTGAAGCTTTTGGAATACAGTCGGGGACAGACCAGCCAGGCAAAATCTAACCAACAGCCTGTAGTTAGCCTTGGGTATGAAGCGGTGACGCCAGTACTTAGCGTATGCAAACGAGAGTTAGAGCCGTAAGGAAATCTGAAGCAGGAACTCCAGAAAATGTCGAAAATAGAAGAGTCGACCTTATGTGTTATAGTGCAGGCAGCAAGTACTGTGTCGAAATTGTGAGAAGCCATGCACTTCCCGGAGGCAAAGAGCGCAGCGAGAACACACAGTAGTCCAAAGGAACTGTTGAGATCTCAGGTTCTCTGCGAAAGCGGTAAGGCGATCTTAAGTGTGAAAGTGTAGTAAAGCCGATGGAGCATGAGAAGTCAGACACAGCAATAGTAGTGACGAAGTCTGTGAAAGCCACGGCCATTTCATAAAATTTTAGAAAAATAAAAATCCTCGCAGCAAGCAGCGAGGTATTTAGTAGATTCTGCTTTTTTGTCTTTTTCTCGCAGCAAGCTGCGTGGAATATATCCCTAAAAAGAGATTTAATTGACATTTCAGGCAACTCACTTGATATATTATAAGACTCAAAGCTCGTTGCGGTGTAGAAAACACCACAATTGATCGTTTTTTTGCCACTTTTTTGTGCATTTTTCTGTCATGCGAGCCCACAGCATGAGACACAAATGCTTAAAAACGCTCAAATCTCAGCTTGATATATATTTAAAATTTTATGAAACGACCGTGTATCATTGTGCATGCAGCTTTATTTTTAGCAACTCATACTTGATTGGACTTTTTTCGGAGATCACCTATCACTATTTTCCACAAAAACATGCGCTCAATAAAAAAAGAAACTTTTTTAAAAATAACTGTTGACATAAGATTTTTTTAAAATATAATGCAACCAAGTCAGAACGAGTTGTTTAAAACGGAGTGCAGTAGCTGGCATTTTTATGTCACTTACTGCTCTCTTTTGCACATTAAAGCTGGTAATTCACTCATAAGCCTAGCTTTTTTAGGAGCATTTTGACCTCGTGATTTTTGACGCGTATTATTTCTCCAGATGGAAGGTTTTCCAATTGGAATGGTCCGTAGGATACGCGGATTAGACGATTTACGGTACAACCAAAGTGCTCCATTATTTTTCTTATTTCGCGATTTTTTCCTTCGGATATCGTTATGCTGATCCATCTATTGGCAGATTTATAATCGTCATTGCTGTCCACGAGTATTTCAACGGGGCCGTATTTTACTTTGTCTATGGTTAAGCCGTTTTCCAATTTTCTTATGGATTCGTCCGTTAGTTTTCCGAGAATTCTGGCGCGGTAGGTTCTTGCGAATCCAGTTGACGGGAGTTCCATTTTCCGAGCAACGTCTCCGTTGTTGGTAAACAGCAGCAGCCCCTCGGAATTGTAGTCCAGTCGACCTATATATAGAAGACGGCCAATTTTATCGGCAAAAAAATCGAACACTGTCTTTCTTTTTTGTGGATCGTTTTTGGTGGTAATTACGCCTCTTGGTTTGTGAAATTTCCATATTATTACTTCTTCTGACTTGGTCGAAATCGACTCTCCATCGACGCAGATTTCGCAGGATTCATCAACAAAAAATACCGGAGTATTTATAACTCGCCCATCCACGGAAACTCGTCCGCTTTCTATTAATCTTTCGGCCTCTCGTCGTGATGCACGTCCACTTTCAGCGATTCTCTTGGCCAATCTGGTTTTCGATTCTAATGACATAAACACCTGTTTGTTATATCGAATTGTAGCATACCGTTAATATTTAATCTAATTTATAGTGAGGCCGCAGTTAAGCCCTAACTCCGCATGAAATTACCCCCTAGATAAGAAAAAATAGGAAAAAATTAAGAAGTGGTATAAAATCTTATTTAGTCGTCCCTGAAGAAGGGGTTTTTTATTAAAATTTGAGTGCGTTGGATTGATTTTTATGTTATAATAATTGCAAGATTTGATTTGGAATTAGCAGAAAGGTTGCAAGAAATGGTACCGGAAAAGACAGAATCT
>BNWE01000065.1 GCA_025998595.1 Alphaproteobacteria bacterium
TACATAGAAAACCAAAGTGATGGGCCAAATGAATTCAAGGTATGGGACGAAAAGTAGGATTTATCCGCATTCAGCGTATCTTCAGATTCTTAGCATACCTCCTGCTTTAGCAGGTCGTAATTGATTCAAAGAAAATCCAATAAGTACACTTTTTTAGAATTAAACAGCCCTGCAGAAAACTGCTCTATATCGGAGATTCTCGTTCCAAGCGATTGCATCATTCTGTTTTTTTATGTAAGCTTTATTAATTTATTTGTTATGAAGAATTTAACGAAATATAAATTAGTTCCAGCAACTGTGGCATTAGGAGGTATTAAAAGTGGCATTACAAACAGAAGATAATAATGTAAACAAAGCAACTGTTTCGTCGTCGAGCCCTCGCCAAGAGGGCTTTTTTTCTAACATAAAAAGCCTTCCAAAGGGCGTATTCGCCGTTTCACTTTTCGGACTGTTTCTTGGAATGTCCACAACCATGGTCTACAGTCAAATCGGCATGTTTATGAAAACGGTACTGCATGCTAGCGAACAAAAAATTGCAGTGATTGATGGGCTAGTGGAATTTATTGCGTTTGCTTGTCGGATATTCTCGGGGATTCTCAGCGATTATCTGAGCGACCGAAAAAACATTCTGTTGGCCGGATGTTTGCTGACGTTCTTTGCTCGTCCAATACTTTCACTTGCTTCTTCACCGCTCATGGTTATTCTTGTTCAGGCTGTGGAAAGATTGGGGAATGGATTTCAGGCAACGCCAAGGGATTCATTGATAGCAGATCTGTCACCGATGGAAAATAGAGGAAAATCCTATGGTCTGAGCCGTTCACTAAAAACAACCGGAGCATTGATTGGAACTCCACTTGCCATATATATTATGTATCTAACATGCAATAACTATAGGATCGTTTTCTTGTGCTCAGCTATTCCGGTAGTATTAGCCATACTTTGCATTCTAAAGATAAAAACTCCCAAAGGTAACATCGTTGATGGAAAAACACAGAAAAAAAGCACAAGATTCGAGAACCCACTACAGATGAAATACCTAAAAACGCTTGATAAGTCATTTTGGTGTATTCTGTTGTTTGCCTTCATATTTGAGCTCAGCCACTTTTCCGAGACATTGTTTCCAATTTATGCAAAACAACATTTTGGAACAACCTTTGCCGGAGCAGAAAGTATGTGCGTTAGTCTTGGGCAGGTGTTGATGGCGTTTCCGATCGGCTTTCTGGCGGATAAGTTCGGTAAAGTCAAACTTATCAGGATTTGCATAGCGTGTATGATTTTGGCCAATATATCATTTGCTTTTGTTCATTCGAAATTTGGAGTTTTTCTTGGCGCGTTCCTTTGGGGAGGACAAATGTCTGCTATCCAGGGATTATTCCTATCACTAATCAGCGAACGAGTCGATATCCATGTTAGAGGAACGGCCATAGGCGCGTACTATGTGGCTCTGGGAACAGCATATCTCTTGGCGTCTGCGATTGCTGGAGGAATCTGGACCGAATTCGGTGGCGAGTGGGCATTTAAATACAGTCTATGTGTTGCCTGTTTTTCTTTTGGCATATTCGGGTTTTTGTTACCAAAAAAGTACAATGATAGGAATTCGGAAATGCGCTAATTCAGTTCGAATGACATTGTCATTCATCGTGAAAAGTTGAACTGTATTCATATGCCTCTCTACAATGCCATGCATTCTTTGGGCGAAGGTAGGTTTGGCATTCTTGCAAACGCAGTATGGCGAGAATCTAGTGTTTTTAAGAATTTCCTGGATTCTCGCTGTGGCGATTGCAAGGATGGTACGAACAACGAAAGAGCGCTATTCTATGACTCTTTTGAGTTGAGAATATAGGTTTTTAGAACTGGATTCCTACGGTGCTTGCAACACATGCGCTATTCGGTAAACGCCAGTGGTGCAACCACTCATTCAGAGGCCCGAAGGGCCGTAGGAATCCAGGAAAAAAGAAATTTCAACTTCTCAGTTTAATTGGGTATAGAACGGTTTTAGGAACTGTTACTTAGTTTTAGGAACAAATGCTTTGTCATAGTAAGGCCTGAAATTGTAATCAAAGTTCATCTTTAGGATTTGCTTGAAAATATCTCGAGCTTGTTCAAATTGCTCACTTTTACTAACGACTTGACGACCTGAAATTATTGAGATCACATCATTCATATTTGCTGTTTCATCAGGATCTGGAACCTTCTTTTTTCCATCGCTGCTAAATTCAGCTTTTAAGCCACCGAACCCTGAAACGGAACCATTGCTTACGACTGCAGCATTAGCGCCGTGGCCTGCACCTGCACCTCCGAATGCAGCGGCAGCGTTAGAACGATTAACAGCATTAACAGTACTTTCTTCGTCAACTTTTTCCTTGCTCAATTCTTTACATGCCTCAAGAAATTCTTTCATAAGATTCGTCCATTCTGTTTTTTTATCCCCTTGTGTTTCAAGATTATCCAAAACCTCATTGTAGAGAGTCTGTAACTCAAATGCCGCCTTTGAGTTTTCTTCGGCTATATTTCTAAACAACTTGAATAGTAGCGCGGATTGTTCAGCAAATAAGCCCTCAATGGCAGTACTTTCTTCACATCCACTGTCACATGTTCCCAACGAGAGTACATTATATTTTGAAACCATATAATGAATGCTATTTGAACCTATGGCCTTAACCACATCACCAATACTGAATGCTCCAGCTAAACCAGCTAACGGTACTTTTAGGCCAGCATTTAAGTTCATAGAACTTTGTATTGCAAAGTAGTCCATATTCCAAAGAGATTCTTTTACTTTCTCTATTTCTATTACTTTTCTTCTGGGTAATGGTAGTGGAATAATTTTTTTATAATCAGCAGAAGGTTCTAGGCGTTTCCATTGAAACTGGAATTCTGATCTGCCTTCTATTTCGAACTCAACTCCAACCGTCTTACCTATATTTTCAGCGGTGGTACCTACAGTCGAGGCGGCGGCATTACCAGTAACTGAAGTTACTGTTGAAGCGTTTGTAGCTGCCGTGCCCGTTAATGTTGCTCCCGCTCCTCCCAAATTAGTAGCCATAGCAATTCTTTTACCTATTCCAGTTGCTAATCCGATAACATCTACTGCCGCATATTTTTTGACATTGGCATCTAAGCCCTTAGTAATATCGCTGACGTTAGAGCAGAACCCTTTTACTGCCTTAGCTGTATCTTCTACCATTACTTTTTTTTGAGACAACTTGTCCACTGCGCCACAGAGCAAGTATTTTAACGCTTTCATGCCAATTATGCCAACAGTAGCGAGTGGAAGACCGAATTTCAGTATAAAGTATGTTCCATTATCTTCCTTAATTGGGCTTCCTTTCATTGTTCTTGCCGTAAAATCAACGTTTGTTTTTCCAAGTGCAGGCAAAGTTAGAGCAATTGTACCATTGAGAGTGTTGATTTTTGCTTCTGCATTTAATTCGCTTGTTCCGGATTTTTTAAGCTCGCAAAACTTATTCAACCTACATAAGTATTCGTAGATCTTTTTGCGCATTGTATTATGTTCGGGACCTGAATATTTTTTCATGACTTTTACTGCAGCAAGAAGAAATGATTTCAAGAATGCTCCCTCCTCTCCTGGTTTGCCACGGAAATCTTTCGGAACCCAGAATCTATCAACTTTTTTTCTGTGTGCGGCTTCTTCTTCCTTGCTCTTTGTGCCAGTGAATTCTGCTGACGCGGTTACCTGATTGCATAATCTATTATTATAATTCTGTAGATCTCCAATCAATTGCTGAAAAAGAAGGTACTCAGATGACTGTTCCGTTTTTATGCCTTTTTCCTTGATTTCTTTTTTTTGTTCTTCGATTGAATTTTTTAAATGTTTATCAAAGTGTTGACCGATTATTTCTATGAATTTTTTTTCATCAAGCCCATTAATTAAAGAACAATTGCTGTCTATCATGGATAATAAAGGGTTATCCTTGATGTATGTTCTGGATTCATGCGACGCTTTCGTCTTAACATCTACTTCTACAGCGGGAACGGTTAGATTTGCGTCGACTTCTACTTTTCCAGCAATTCCGCTTGTTCTGTCCATCGACTTAGACCTGGTTATGTCCACCCATTTCAGGACTACATTTGTATCAAGCGACTTGGTCATAACAAGATATGCTTCAAAACGTATCATGTTTGCCAATGCCTCCGCTTCTGCATCCTGCATTGACTTTCTTTCTTCCATGGCGTTTTTCCCATCCGGCGTTTTGTCCTCCAAGCATGACATGCCTCTTTTTTGAATTTCAGAAAGGTTACCAAAATTGTATGAATCTATTAGTGATTCCAATGAATAATGTAGTTCCTGCGCTGTTTTTTCAATTCCACCTTTTGCAGAAATTTTCAGCAAGCCAGGTAGTGAAAAACTAATTCCTACTTCTCCACCGCTTGCCTCTCCAATAGTAAAAAATGAGTTGGGCGCAAATCCCTGGGAAGAGCTGCTATGATATGCAGTTGTATCTGCAGATAATCCAGTGGCAAAAGGCAGAGGTACACTGACGGATAGTTCCGCAGAATGGCTTTGGACTTTTCCCTGTATCTTTTCGAGCTTTGTTCTCACCTGTGAAAACAACGATCTTGTGGTATATCTAACCCAACATAAGTTAAGGAATCTCTTGATGTTATCCATAAAAACAACAAAAGCTTCATCTTTATTTAGCGAGCTATCTTTTTCTACGATATCTCTAGTGGTATTAATTGTTTTTAGAGCAAGCTGCCATTGGTCGGAAAAATCTTTATCATCGAAACTCAAGCATTTAAAATTCTTTAGTTTTTCGAACGAACCCTTCGCTTCTTCGAGACATTTCTTCAGTTTTTTATTCTTTTGTATTCTTTCTGCAACTGGCTTGATGTTGTTCGCTACGGCGCCGCTTAGCAGGTTACTTAAGGCAGTTTCGAGTAGCGTTGGTAGATTGACGCTATCAAATAAATCTAATCTCACTAAAGCTCTGTGCGAATCGTTTCTAAAATCTCCAATCGTATCTCTTGTAACGCAAAGTGATTTCTCTGTTATCAGTTTCAGTGTGTTTATGCTCGGTATTGCGCTGTTGCCTGACTCATCGAGTATTTTTTTTTGTTCTTCCAGCACAGACAAATGTTCTTTGTCAGGGGCTTCGGCGCCAAACTCTTCTGCCATATCTGCGGCCAACTCTTTGCCGGTTTTCGTTGAAATGTCCTGGCCATAGGCATCAAAACAGAATGCTAACAAAAACGCGAATATAGAAAATGATGTGATTTTTCTCTTCATAACGATTCCATCCTTTTGTGTCAACTATCATATATGAAGAATATCAAGCGTTTGTTAAAAAAAAGTAAAAAATCACAAAAATCACAAAAATCACAAAAATCACAAAAATCACAAAAATTATATAGCTCTCTAGAAAAAAATCCTGAGGCAGTGAGAATTCATATAGAATCTATTGAAGTATTAACTTTTTTGTGTTTTTATACGAAAGTATCTCGTGGTAAATGAGGGACACGTATCAATTCGCATGCATCTGTCTTGACGTTTTACCATGAAATGTAGTAAAAGGATCCGTGTGGATGCTATAGTGGTTTGGTGTTTGCGATCTTTTTATGGCGGGTGTAGCTCAGTTGGTTAGAGCGCCAGATTGTGGCTCTGGAGGTCGTCGGTTCGATTCCGATCACTCGCCCCACGCAGTTCGTTTTGGAGATGGTTATGGGTCATTTTAGATACGATGAGTTAGTTCAGAAAGCGCTCATTGCTGTCGTACGAGAGGTGCTTGAAGATGTGTCGACCAGCGGATTGACTGGAGATCATCACTTCTATGTGCGTTTTCGTACTGATCATCCAAAAACAAAAGTTCCTAGTTATCTAAAAGAACGTCATCCAGAAGAGGTGATGATCATCATACAGCATCAGTTTTGGAACTTGAAAGTTTCCAGCGATCATTTCTCGGTGGATCTGAGCTTTGGTGGCATACAGGAAACATTAGTCATACCATTTTCTGCACTTACGGCATTTGTGGACCCTTCGGTAAAGTTCGCCCTGCAATTTACTCCATCGTTTGACGATTCGGATTTTCCAGGTGGATCCGGTAGATTAAAAGCTGAAAAGTATGAATCAGATTCAGGTGGCGAGGAGGGGAAAATTATAAGCTTTGATAGTTTTCGCAAGAAGTAAGATATGTCAATTTCATCGATACTGGATACAGTTTTCGTACAAGTAGTTCCACTTTTCTTTGCAATAGTGCTGCATGAAATATCTCATGCGCTGGTTGCCTATTGGCTTGGAGATGACACTGCCAAAAAGGAAGGGCGCTTTAAGCTATACACACATTTCGATCTCTGGGGATCATTTATAATTCCAGCGCTCTTGATTCTGGGCAATAGTCCTTTTGTAATAGGATACGCAAAGCCAGTTCCCGTAGACGTCAGGAAATTCAAAGACCCAATTGTGGATATGGCGATAGTGGCCATTGCTGGTCCATTATGCAACTTATTGCTCGGTGTAATATCTGCCTGGCTATTGAAAAGCAATATGAACGTTATGCCGATAGCATTTGGGAAATTTTGCGGAAGCTTTATGGGAATAAATCTGTGCTTGTTCTTTTTCAATCTCATACCAATTCCACCACTTGATGGCAGTAGAATCGTAGCGGCGATAATTCCAAAGGCATGGCTCGAAAAATACTATGCGCTAGAATCGTTTGGATTTTTCGTTATAATTGCAATTGAAATGGTTTCCAGACAAATAACTCCTCTTGTCGGATATGACGTAAGCTTGTTCAATCTTTTTATAGGGATTCCGGTGCGTGGCCTTCTACGGCTATGGTTTTCTTGACTTTCTGCGCAAAATATGCTATTCTTGCTCTAGACTTTTAGAGAATGCGGGAATGTATAAATTTTGGATAGCCTTTTTCTTCTTGTTTTACAAAGGTTTTGCTGAAGAAAACTTCGTAAACGAAGTTGATCTTATGCCAACTCTGCTAATGGCATATGAAAAATCTGTCGATAAGTTACCGGCAATTGTTCCAACAGTTAGCATTAGTCGTTCGGAAGAGCTGCTTCAACAGATATACTTTAACTTAAATAGAATGGAAGTATCTGCAGAAAAGAATTCGAACGAGGATGAACTTTTGGACTCTCTCGCAGATTCTAAAACGCTTGTGCGGAAATGTTTGGAGCCGAAAAACACAGGTGATGTTTTTAATTCCACAATAGAATCAATTAACTCTCTGCAGGAAGCCATTAAAATATATAACACGTTAGCCGAGGAGCAAAATGAGTCGCTGGATCTTTCAAAGATAGCTCCGATTATTAACGATCAAAAAGTAATGGATTCCTGTTATCGACATTTAGTTGCCGACATGATTAACAAGGCAAAAGATGACTTGAAAGATATACCAATTTTAGTCGAAGAGTTGGATAAAATGTTGGCGGTGCTACAATGAGGGCAGGGCCTTTTAATTCTCTGCGACCAATTTTATAGCCCTCCTATGGAACCGAGCACCATTAAACATCATATCCGGAACAGAAGTGTTCAATTTACAGGCTAATCCGATGATCAGATTCCGCAAAGC
>BNWE01000066.1 GCA_025998595.1 Alphaproteobacteria bacterium
TAACTGTAAAATCGTTAGAGCTCTTCTGGGGAAAAAGGCCAATGTCAATTTGGTGGATAAAACAACAGAAAAATTGACTCCGTTGCTCTATGCGACCAGAGGTGGGCTGGGGGATGGTATTCTGAGGTATGGCATTAGCAGATTCCCCTGGCTGAGTAGGAGCATCACCACCATCGAATCTTAAAATTTTTTGATTAAGTGAACCTTGAATCACTTTTCTCAATGCTGTTTTACAATCATCGATTAAAGTACCGCCCCCTCCACGCATAAAGAGATCTTTATAAATTTTATCGGTTATATCATTAACCAGTTTCTCTTCATTTAGAGGCAAATAATGATATCTAAACAGACACGCCCCCTCTCCGAAATTCTTCTGCTGCCTTATCCTATACATTTCCTCGTTTTGCCCCTCTTCAAAAAGATATGTCTTGCAGCAATCCGTTATGGGAGCAAATCCGGCAATTGTTAGCATTTCCTCGCAATTAGTAAACACCGACTTGTTCTCATTGCTCTCTTTATAAATAGCGGAACAGTACACATAAATTGCCTTTGCTAACGTCTCTTGCGTTAATACTCGCTTTCCCATATCAAGATTATCACCTGTTGAAATATCAGCCGTTGAAAAGAAAAGGCCACCGAATCCACTGACAATAATCGCTCTGAACATGTCCTTCACTACGTTCATATCAGCACAGCTTCTCATATCATCTGGAGGAAACGTTACGGTACGTGAGACAGCTTTTATTCCATCTATGCGCTTTACAATTTCCTCGACAGCTGCATCAATTTTGTCTTTGGCTAACATTGGAAACAAAAGCTCCAAAAGAGCCGCACCATTTGAATCCAATACATTGGGCACAGTACAGGAACTCAAAGGCTTTTGTAGGACCATTTGATGATATGCATGCGTAATCTCATGAAAAATCGTATGGTCACTTCCTTCCAAAATCTCCTTTTTTATTCTTATTTTTTTCTCACTATCAGAATAACCATTTCCCTTCGTATCAAGCACGACGCCAACTGTGATGTACCCAGGATCAAGAGATTGCGCTGTTGCATTTAATATACTAACTGCCAGTAAGGCCATAAGTCTCTGAAAACCTGTGTGGTTTTTTAACATTAATCCAAGATGTCTCCTGAAATGCTCTTGGTCAGCGGCGCTTAACTCTTTCAGATCGAAAAGAGCTCCACTTCCATCAAGACAAAGACTAATTATGTTGTTTATCTGGCTTTGCGTTAGCAAAAAATTATCGCACGAAATGTTCTTGGTCTCATTAATTATGGTAATCAGTTTTTTCGCCTTATCTGTTGAGACATTTTTTTTTATAAATACCTGCATCATATTTGGCCACGATAAATCTATAGTGTCGATTTCAACATTCGTATTCACTTTCGTTTTCTTAGTACCGAACACACTGCCAAGACGCGTTAACTCTTTAGCAACCATGGTCATTTTTTCATTAATTTTAGGTACTGTTTCACTAGGAAAGTTTTTGCTATAGAATTTTGCAACCAATTTTTGGTAGTCATCTGGCGTAAAAGCATCCGTGCTCGAATTTGTAGACGAACAAATACTTAACGACGGTTTCTTTAACTGCGGTTTCCTCCATCTCAGTGCGAATACATCAAAAACAGTCGATAGAAACACTGCTAATAAACAAATAGACATCAAAATACGTTTCATTTTTTTTCTCCGCATGTAACAATTCATTATCGCACACAATATATTAATTTTTTATTAAAATGTAATTTTATTTTTTTGTGTTTTTTTGTCCGCAAGCTACTGCGGTATAGCTGCATTCAATTCAACATTGCACGAGCAATCCATGGAATAGCCAATACGTCTGGAAGAAAAGTGCCCACTATTATTTAAAAAAAATATGTTATATACTTTTCAGTGCCAGTATAAAATACCGAGAGAATGCTTAAACATTTATTAGCAACGATATCACAACAGCAATATTTTAGAAAAATATACGAAGCTGTATCGAAGCGTTGCTCCAAGTGCATTCGACTAATTACTGCAACCCGAGAGCGTTCACATCATTTGCAAAACATAATGGTATTATTATCGTCGTATTTTGCGGCAGCCCTACTTGTATACCCGCATGCAAGCATAATTAAGATTATCGTTGAAGCGTTTTCTCTGCTGTGCATCTACGGAGCCATTTTTGTTTGGTTCATCGAGAAAATCACAGTTGGCGTACGTTATAAATTTGTGGTTTGTGTAACCGCATGTGCTGCTCCGGTATTATTTATCAATAATTCGCTGGGCGTATCGCTTGTAACAATACTTCTCATGGTCTTTCTGGAATTTCTGCTCTTTGAATATCTTCGTGGCTGCCGATTGTTTGGCAATGCTCTCCCCATATATATTGTATGCGAAGAAGAACAAGACATTGATTGCATTGCCAATTTTCTGGAGGAACACCGGATTCTTGAATGCATCGTGCTCTCGAATGCTACCGAAGATAGAAGATTCAGCTCACTGAAATCAATTGATGACGTCAGAAAATGGCTGACAAAAATTAACAAGATTGCATTTTTCCCGGTTCCACGAAGGTTATTGTATTTTTCCACTCATCCAAATTCTGACACGTTAATTAGTCTCATCAGATTATCCTCTGAGTTTAGTGTGCCGCTATTTAAGGTGGTGATAAATACATTGGGCAAGCGAACATTTCCGGCGATCACTCCCATTGATATCGCTGATTTTGACTCGATCAGTCTGATGCCTCAGGAGAAATCGGCTCTAACTGTCGCATTCAAAAGCAAAGTAGTCTGGATATTCTACGATGGCCGCGACACAGTGCTGGATCTTGCATATGCAATAGCATCGGTATCGTCCGTTGATATGACTGTGCTTTGCGAGAACGAAAGATTGTTTGCCGAAGCGGAACAGAAGTTGAAAAATATATCATCACAGCAGAATTATAAAATAAGAATTGTCGACTTCGAAGTGATGAATGCCTGTGATTCAAGGCCTGATATCTTGTTCTATAATATGCCTGTAAAAGCCGCCGATTACTGTGACGACATCCTGAAGGAAGCCGTAATAAAAAACGTCATCTATATGAATAAAGTCATAGAGTTTGCTCACAGAACGCAGACGCCGTATGTGTTTGTGCTTTCCGGCGATGGCGCACTGAACGCCAATAATTGGATTGGCGCAACTCAACGCCTTGGAGAGCTTTTTGCGCAGTTTGCAGATTCCCAAAGCAGAAGATTTCATACAAAATTCAGAGTCATTCGAATCCCCGAAAGCGCAACTGATAAATCTGGAATCTTCGGAAAAATCATTTCCGACATAAAAACCGATGGATGCGTAAATATAAATTTCCCGTCATGTGACGTTGCAAAGTTATACTACAGAAAAGACATATTATCTCTGTTGATAAAAATGGTGACGTCAGCTCTGAAGGAGTACGATTTTTCTTCCAGTGTGTATACGTTAATCCCGGAAAATAGAGTCTCTCTGGATAATCTTCTGGACATCATATGCAGTCAGTTTCTGCTCAGAAAAAACGCGGATGTAAAGGTTACCTACAATTGCCAATCGCAAACCATGGACCTGGAGAACTTTCCAAATATTACGGAAGCACTAGAAAAAACATCAGTAAACGGCATAGTGCAAACAAAATTCTCCACCCATAATCCAGATTCCTACGAGAAAAAATTATGGAGCATTAGGCAGATTAACAATATGAAGACACGCGAGTTGGTTTCTGTTGTATTTCAAAGCCTGAACGAAAAAATCGAAAGACTATAAACATCCAACATTCCCAAATGCATCAGACATATTTTTTGGAGCGCAATTTCCGCTGAAAACTCAAATAACTCGTTGTTATAGAATGTTTTTCTGCTTCTCGAAATCTTGTGCTTTCAAAAAGACAAGCGGTTTTTGTAGTAGATATGATTTGTTGTATCGTTCAGCACTTGAAAAAAGAAAAAAAAAGGTTTATATATTTTCTACGAGAGTTATTGGGGCGCATAGCTCAGCGGTAGAGCACTACGTTGACATCGTAGTGGTCGTAGGTTCGATCCCTGCTGCGCCCACCATTAATTGTTGGCATTGGCTAAGAAGGAGTGAATGTGTCTCAGCATCTTAAGATAGATCCCGATGCCGTTAGGGCTTTGGCTGAACTCCTTAGAGAAACAGATTTAACTGAAATAGAATATCAAGTTGATTCGCTTAGGATAAAGGTGTTGCGCACTATTCCTCAGGCCATAGTTCCGGTTTCTGCGATCAATAATAATCTTGTTTCCTCGGGGCAAAATATGATCGCCAATGGCGGAGTATCCGCAGCGCCTTCAGTCCGTGAAGCCGATACAAGTCTGGAAAATCATCCGGGAATCATAGAAGCGCAGATGGTGGGAACGGTGTATCTGTCACCTGGACCTGGTGCCGATCCTTTCATTGTCGTTGGAAATAACGTATCTCAGGGGCAGACTTTGTTCATCATAGAAGCGATGAAGGTTATGAATATGGTAAAGGCTCCGCGTTCTGGAGTAATCAAGCATATTTTCGTGAGAGATTCGCAGCCGGTTGAATACGGCGATCCAGTTGTTATTATTGAATGAATCAAGAAGTGTTTTTTGATGATAAATAAAATATTGATTGCAAACAGAGGTGAAATCGCTGTTCGTATTCTGAGGGCATGCAAAGATCTCGGAATACAGACGGTTGCAGTGCATTCCACGGCAGATGCCGAAGCCATGAGTGTTCGTTTAGCCGATGAAAGCGTTTGCATAGGGCCTCCTCAGCCACGGGAAAGCTATCTGAATATTCCAGCCATTATTTCTGCAGCATGCATTACTGGCGCGGATGCTATTCATCCGGGATTTGGATTTCTAAGCGAAAATGCAACGTTTGCTCATATGGTTGAAGAACATGGACTAACGTTCATTGGTCCCAAAGCCGATCACATAGCCATGATGGGCGATAAAATTATGGCTAAGAAAACCATTGCAAGACTTGGATTACCGACGGTTCCGGGGTCAGAAGGTGCCGTTACCACTATGGATAAAGCGCTCCGCCAGATGGATAGCATTGGGTATCCAGTACTAATAAAAGCAGCCGGTGGCGGCGGTGGACGCGGCATGAAAGTAGCCAGGTCCAAGGCGGAATTTGCGGAAGCCTACGAGACCGCCAAAAGGGAAGCGGGAATTTCCTTTGGTAATGATCGAGTCTATCTGGAGAAATATCTGGAAAAGCCTCGACACATCGAATTTCAAATCATAGCCGATAAATATGGAAACGCCGTTCATTTGGGCGAAAGAGACTGCTCCCTCCAGAGGCGAAATCAAAAAGTGTGGGAAGAAGCTCCAAGTACGGTACTAACTCCGGAATTCAGAGACGAGTTCGGACGGAAAATCGCTAAATCCATGGCGGAATTGGGCTACGTCGGAGTGGGAACTCTGGAATTTCTCTACGAAAACAATCAGTTGTTTTTCATAGAGATGAATACTCGCATACAAGTGGAGCATCCGGTAACAGAAATGATCACCGGAGTTGATATAATAAGGGAACAGATTCTAGTGGCCGATGGTCAAAAACTTTCCATCACTCAAGATGACATTAGCTTTAAAGGACACGCCATCGAATGCCGAATAAATTCAGAGAATCCCAAGACATTTATTCCATCGGCGGGAACAGTTTCCAATTATCATTGTCCGGGAGGGCCGGGAGTGCGCGTAGACAGCGCTATCTATGATGGATGCAAAATCCCTCCATATTACGATAGTCTGATCGCCAAGCTCATTGTGCACGCAAACGATCGCGAACAATGTCTCGCAAGATTGCGCCGTGCCCTGAGAGAATGTGTAATTGAGGGAGTGGACACGCTTGTTCCTCTCCATATCGAATTGGCCGACAATCCAGATGTTATCAATGCGGATTTCGATATACATTTTCTGGAAAAACTCTACGAATTGCACTGATTGTGATTGCACTAGAATCTGTAACTTGCATATACCGCCTTTGCTATTTGATCTCAAAGACGGCACCTCGCTTGTCAATTGGCTACTTTAACATATTCAAAATCCGTATTCTTATTTTGATATCTTTTCCTTAGTCCAATATTGTTTATATTGTTTATACACCTCAGGAATCTTCTTTTTTGTAGCGGCAAGGGCTGCTTGTATCTCTTTCACATAGCAGTTATTCCCAAGTATATTGAGAAATTTTAACAATCTTGACATTTTTTTCGGATGATGGATGTTTTTTTCACTCAATTGGCGCCTAATACGCTCGTTGAATTCTTTCTTGATGACGAGCTTATTATGATTCATTGCGGCCTTAAATCCCCAGAGGTGCAGCAAACGCAACATGTTTTCCTTAGCATTATATTGCATTTGTTTTGCAATGGTGGATTTTTTATTTTTAAGCAAAATGTTCAATACATTGTATGGGTTTTCGATCCCTTTCGCTGATTTCTTCACCAACTTTTTATTGTCCAAACAATAGTCTTTCCAAAAAGTTCCCGCCTTTCTATTGGGCAAAACAATCTGTATGTATTCGTGATGTTTGTCCAGCGCCTTGTCCTTTGTGCGTCTAAAATCGGCTTGAGATGAAAACGGGAACTTCCGCATCTCACCTTTTTTTTTGCCTGGTTCAGATTTGAAATGTACTCCTTTCTCTCCACAGAGATAAGCGATCCAATCTTTCAATTGGTTAGTTAAGGTTATATGTTTTTCCTTTTCCAGACTTCCAAGTTCTTTTTTTACCAATGTTGACATATGATTTTTCGCTACCATTGCATGTGCATGGTGATGCGCATGATGTGGCTTTGCATGGTGATGATGATGCACATCATGCATTGCTATGGATTCGTTAGCTGAAAGTAGAACACCTGCTGCTAGCAGTAATATTTTTGATGCTTTCGCAAGCATTTCCGCCTTTGTTAGAATAAAGTTCATAAATACCTCATGTTAGTTAGTTAGAATAAAAAATAGATCACATGAGTAAATATGGCGTCTCTTTTGTGTTTTGTCAATGTGTTTTTTGGTGGCTGCACCAAAAAACGTCATTTTCACAAAAGTGCATTGCTCGGAACGCTAATCGAAATCTTTATATCAACAACATGAATGACAAAAAACATGTGATTCCATGTGTCGTAATCAATAGACCTGTTGCAGTGTGCCAAGAGAAGGTACGATGAAGATGGAGGAAAAAGGGCTTACTCCACCCCATAACTTATGGTAAACTATTTCAATGAGTTATGGTTGGAGCTATAAAATGATTGGAATTATTTCAGAATATTTTGATGGATTAGGTAAGGTTTTATTTTCCACGGGTCGGTTATAAACCTTACGCTTTAGCGTGAACTGTTTTAACAACATATTTCATAGCTATCGCTTGATAATAGTTGTCTAAAAATAAGAGAACATGTAGCGAGGCTTTTAGCC